>JAZFZN010000127.1:0-3463 GCA_036475515.1 Gammaproteobacteria bacterium | reverse complement strand
GACGTCGAGCACTCGATTGCGATTGGTCGCAACGGTGTCATGCCGGCGTTTCAGGATCGTCTGGATGAAACGCAAATCCGGATGCTGGTCGCCTGGCTGACGCGCGATTCAGATTGATACTCTGCCGAAACTGCCGGTCGCGCTGTTAGCTGATGGATTTTCGGACCGGTGCAGATTCAATCTGACACATCTGGTCGCCGTTTACGCCGGCTGCGGCTCCGGTGCGTGCGCTCCATGCCATCCCGGTGATCTGGACGACGATCACCAACAATCCGGCCAATACAGCAATCGCCCGTACTTTGATTGGGTTCATCGGTGTTCTCCACTTTCTACTCGATCTGACACGGGCGGTTGGCAGTGGTTCAACCGGTTCATCAACCCGACTTTGTACTGCTTGAACCGGTAGACCGGACATTCCGGCCAGAACCCACCTGGGGACCGAAAAACCCTTCAAAAAGGCTGCAAAGTGCCCCGAATGTGCGGGGTCTGATTGACACTTTGGGGCGACATCGATAGTTTGCCGCCTCACGCTGTGGAGTCGTATTTTCTTGACCAGTACCGGGCACCAGATCCAGGTTTTTTCGGGCGCGCTACGGGCACGCTTGTGGCTCGCCTGCGTCTGTATTGTGGGAATGGCGGCCTGCGCCACACTGCCGGACCACGACCATGCACGGCCCTCCACCGCATATTCGGATCCGGAAAGCACAGTGGCCGGCAGTATGTTCGCTGAGGAGATCGGCGAGCAGAATGACGATTCGGGTTTCGTTCTACTTGATACGGGACCCGAGGCTATTGCGTTCCGCGATGTGCTCGCCGGTGTCGCCGACAAGACACTGGATGTTCAGTACTACCTCTGGAAATCGGATGTCGCCGGACTGCGCTTGACACAGGGACTCGTCAATGCGGCCGACCGAGGGGTTCGGGTCCGCTTCCTGCTGGACGATCAGCATGCCGGTGACGACGAACACATCCTGTTAGAACTGGATCAACACCCAAACATCGAAATCAGGTTGTTCAATCCGTTCTCGAACCGGCAACTTCGCGCTCTGGATTACCTGGTCGATCTCGATCGTGTCAATCGACGCATGCACAACAAACTCTTCATCGCCGACAATGCGGTTGCGATCGTGGGTGGCAGAAACGTCAGTAATGAATACTTCGGTATTGGCGCAAACGCGAATTTCCGTGATCTCGACCTGTTGACGATTGGACCAGCTGTCCGGGAGATGTCGGCGGCGTTCGACGATTTCTGGAACCATCGACTTGCGATTCCGGTAAGCGCACTGGCGGGCACTCAGTCCAACGGCGAGATACACGCGTCCGAGGGATCCGCTGAGATTTCCTCTGGCAAACGTGAAACAAACAGCAGGTTCGTGTCTGCCCTGGAATCCATCCGTGACGAGATCATCTGGGCGCCGGGTGAAGTCCTGTACGACGACCCGGGGAAAGTGGTCGGCAAAGGATCTCCCGTCGTGGCAGACCGGTTGGCCAGACTGCTGAAATCGGTCGACGAGGAGCTGTTGATCGAGTCGGCGTATCTCGTGCCCGATCGCCACATCATCAAACAACTCGAGAAGCTGACGAGCGACGGTGTCCGCGTCCGCATACTCACGAATTCCCTGGCGTCGAACGACGTGGTTGCGGCGCACACGGGGTATGCGAGACATCGTGCAACCTTGTTGCGCGCCGATGTCGAGCTGTATGAATTGCGGCACGATGCCGGCATGGTTCGGTTTGCAGAGACTGTGGGTGATCCGATCGTCACTCTCCATACCAAAGCCGTAGTCTTCGACCGGAGTCGGGTGTTTGTTGGAACGTTCAACATCGATCCGCGTTCCACATACACGAACACTGAGATCGGTGTTGTCGTGGACAGTCCGGAGTTGAGCGAACAGGTCGCGCAGTTTGTCGAACAGGGCATGCTCCCGGAATACAGCTACCAGGCCGTGCTCGGCAACGGCATCTCTGAAGTCGAGTGGACGGGTAGCGAAGCATCTGGTGAACGCCATACGATGGAGCCGAATGTCGGCCTCTGGCGTCGTGTCAACGCGTTGTTGTGGTCCATGCTGCCGGTCGACGGCTGGCTCTGATACGTGTGGTGTTCGGCCGCAATCCTAGATAATCGTCCCGCCGATGTTTCGCAGATACGCCAGGCTTTGCACCCGGATCTCGCCACGAATCAGAAGCTCCACCCAATGGACGTATTGATTCCGTAGTCGTGTTCCTCGGCGCCCGCAGTGGGTGGTTCGTTGTCGTATTGCGACAACCCAGACAAACTCATTATATCCAGCGAAAGCAGACCACCCCTTCCCAACGGAAAGATCCCATTTCAGCACAATGTGGACAAAGTCGATCCGCAGACTAGACTGGGTGTTACTCGACCTACTAATTTTTTGTCGCTGTCGCCAGGCAAGAATCAGCAGAACGCTGTCAACATCGGAGCCCTTCGGAGGAACTCATGCACATCGCCCCCATCGCTTTATTGTGCAACGCCGGATTGGCTGCGTCATTGCTGCTGACGGGCCAGCTTGCACTGGCACAATCGGACGCGGCTCCGCTGGATCGCACGGTCCTGCCGATCGCCGAACCGAAGCGACCTGTGTTTACAGAGCTCGACGCACGCAACGTCGTGCTCGCGCAGGCAACGCAACCTGTCCAGACCCAGCCGCCCGCGCCGACGCCGCAGGAACGCGTGGCGATGCTCAAGCAAGAGCTGCAGGCGAGTCAGGCGCAGCTGAGGGCCTACGAGTGGATTGAGACCACGGTCATCTCGAAAGGCGGAGAGGAGAAGTCGCGCAAGCGGAACACCTGTTACTACAGTGTCGACGGAACGCTGCAGAAAGTACCGGTCGCCGATGGAGCCGAGCCGGAATCCAGCGGTCCCCGGGGACCCTTGCGTAAGCGCATTGCCGCTCAGAAAAAAGAGGAGATTACCGAGTACATGCAACAGGCGATAGCCCTGGTTCATTCATATGTGCCCCCGGACCCAAATCGCATCCAGCAGGTGGTCAATGCGGGCAAGTTAACCGTTAACGTGATTGAACCGGGCCGCCGCGTTCGGCTCGAGTTTGGCGATTATATGAAGAGCGGCGATGTCCTGAGCGTCGACATCGAACTGCCTACCAATCGTTTGCTGGGAATGCACGTTTCGAGCTATCTCGACACCGCGAAGGATGCCGTACAGCTCGACGTCGCGATGGGTGTATTGCCGGACGGCACGATCTATGCCGCGAATACGACCCTGGACGCGCGAGCCAAGGAGATCCTGGTAGCCATCGAAAATTCCGGCTATCACCGCGTCGGTGGTTGATCGCGTGCAGTCGTGAGGAGAGCAGTTGTGGCACAACGGTGTCGATCGATGCTGTGGACCCGAATGTCGGCCTCTGGCGTCGTGTCAACGCGTTGTTATGGTCGTTCCTGCCCCGTCGACAGTTGGCTCTGAATCTCAGCAGAACCTGAATTC
>JAZFZN010000126.1:0-3405 GCA_036475515.1 Gammaproteobacteria bacterium | reverse complement strand
AGATGTCGGTCAGGTGTCCGAAGAAGAGCTTCGTGAACGCGGCCAGTGCCCAACTTTGTCGGGCCGGGTCTTCTGTGCCACTCACCTTGAAGGACCGCAACTGGTCATTCAAGAAGTTGTCGGCAGGGAGGCGCAAGATGCCCCGTCTGATCGTTTCTGCGTTCTTGTCCGCGTTCCTGAGAATATCGAAATAGAGCGTTGCCGTGTCTTCCCAAAGATCGAACCTGGGTTCATCGCGGAGTATCTTGATACCGCTCAAGGCATGGAGTTCGGAGTCGTGGTCGAAGAACAGGTCATAGCGGAACGTTTTGATTCCTGGCAAATCTCCGAGGAACAACTGCAGACAGCTTTGTTCCGAGAGAATGAACGTTGACTGTCGGCTATTTGGCCAGCCTGTTATCTCCAACTCACCCGTTATAGCGATTCGAGGGTTCTCTTTTGCCTTCTGATCTTTTGCTTTGTGACGTTCTAGGAACAACGTCAGATCCGCGATGTGCGCGTTCAGTCTCACTTCGATCTTTGCGAGGGAGTCGATTCCTTCGATTTCGGCCTTGTCGAAGTCGGTTATGAATTCCTGAACTCTGTCGCGAAGCGCTGCGTTCACATTCGCGGACGGATCTGTCCATTCGATGACATGTTTCTGGTTGGGTTTGTCGTGATAGCCGCGCATTGTTTCTTTGAACTCGAGACTGACCGGGTCAGATGTCAGCGGTTCGTCATTGTGCGAGACGAGCGCAGGGGGCTCGAGTTCTTTACGTCTATTGTTTGCCCAGGCTGTGGCCTCCTCCTTCCGTTTTTTTTGCTCGTCGCTGAATCGTTCTAATTGCTCGTTTCGCTGTTCCCCAGGGTCCTTCAGCAGTTTCTCGATGAACTTCTCGATCTTGTACTCTGCGATCGCCGCTATCGTGGCCGACGGGTTGACTCCCACCGGGGATGGAAATGCGGCAGCATCCATCACATAGAGACCCTTGCAGTCGTAAAGTTGCCCGTCGGATCCGGTAACGCACGCCATTGGACAACCGCCCTGGCTGTGGACCGTCAGGCGGCGACGCAGGAACGGCCAGGTCGGGTTGGTTCTGAGTTCACCCCTCCATTGTTTGGCGATGTCCCGCAACAGCCGCTCCTGGGTCAACCGAGTGATCGACCGATGCGGTTTTGGCAGTGCTGCGACCAGCTCTGTGTCGGCCCCGCCATTGAGATAGAGCCTGCCCGGAAGCCGGTCGCGGCCCATCGTCAACAGCATCGCGGTTCGGCCGTTTGGCGGACGATAGTCCAGCGCCCAGCCGATCAACGAGGAAAGCGCGTCGGGCAGTTCGGCCAGGGTTTTCGGCAGCATTCCGCGCAGAACCTTGACCACTTCGCGGGACATGTCTGCCTCGCTTCCCCAAACCAGTTGCGCAAGCAGTCGCACAAACCCTCGCGCCAGGTCGGACTGGTTGACATTGTCGGCCTGCAGTTGTTCTTGTTCTAGCCCGACCGCTCTAATCAGATCGTCAACGTTCAGCTGTGTGTCGACCCGTTTTGTGATCTCGTCGAGAACCTTGCGGAGGATCGGTTCCGATAGCCTGTCGGCGTAATCGAACAACTGATCCCGATCTGCATCCAACGCCTCCACAAGCCATCCGGGAAACCGGTTACGGAACGCGGGGTCGCCCAGCCCGAGGAATGGCTGGTCTACGGACGGGATGAATCCTGTTTGGCGCACCGCGGCGTGCAATGCGTCTTGCTGTGGCGCGCTTCTTCCGGGAACGAATCCCAATGCGTTGACCGCGGCTGCGACCGGGGCGCGTCTAACGGGTCGCTCACGCCGGACGGCGGTATCGTGTTCAAGGTACCGGTTTCGCCTCATCCACAGAGGGCTGCGAAATATGCCAAGCAGAGGCTCGAGATCTGCCGGCAAACCACCGTCCTGCACGAGAATCCAATCCTTCCTGTCGCTGTGCGGATTTTCATGGTGATACAGAAATGACGAAGTTATCGTCGGTCCTCTGCTGGGTTCCTGTATTTCATCACAGTCGAATACAGCAGCGATCGAATCCAGGTTCGGATAATAGCCCTCGCCAAGCTGGTCGCTGTTCAGCTTCAGACTTTTGCGATTCCTTAGCAGCAGCTCGGTCGTGTTTACGACGCCGGCGCAAAGAAAAACGTACTTGCCGGTGATCGGTTTCTCTGTACCCCCGAGAAGATGATCGACATAGGTGACTTCGAAACCGCCATCGACACGCTCGAGCTTTTTCGCTTCAGCCAGAGTTCGAATGTCCGCGAGATACTCTTTTTTGTGTGACTGCTCCGCGTCATCGAATGCGGCTGCCTCCACGTCCCTGAGGTAGTTGTGGTCGAGCGTATTCTTGGCGCCGGCGCCACAGCCGATGCAACAGTCGCCACGCAGGTCGCATTTATCGAAGTTGATCGCCAATGGTGGACGAAATGTCTTGTGGCCCAAGTCTGCAGCTGCGTGCTCCAGCTGGTTTGTCTTGGGAACCAGCTTGTCTGGCGGAATCTGTGCGACTTGAAGCTTATGCGCCACGAGATCGTAGTAAGGGTTGAGCTTCTTACGCGTGTAGTTCGCTGGCCACAATCGTCGTGAACCATTTGTTCCCTGTTCCTCCTCCTTTTCTTCTAACTGTTCGAAAACTTCGGCCGGTGCCCGAAGGTGAACATTCGCATAGATCAGCGACCCCCCACCGTACCCCGCGGCCTGACCGGCTATGACTTGGTCAAGATCGCGCAGATCCCACAGTCCCTGACCGTTCGCCCAGGTCCAGCGGGAGAAGTCGGGAGGCGGGACGTAGTTTTGTTCGCTGCCTGCATCGGCCGCCGTTTCGGAGAGCGGTGTTGGAAAATCATTCGCTTCATAGCGACGTCCTCGCTCGAGTACGCAGATGTTTTGACCGGCTTGGACGAGCCGGCATGCAGTGACCGCGCCGGCAAACCCGGTTCCGATGACGATGGCGTCAAAGTCAGGCACTACCGGACCTCCTGCAAATCGATACGTCCGGACATCGTTGCAGCGGCGGCCCGTTCGGACTGTGCGATCGTTCGGATAACGTCCCATCGAATCTTGCCGTTTTCGACGCTGATGCGCATCGCCGCGCAGTTGTCTGCGTGCAGTTGTTCCAGTCGGCAGGTAAAGGGAACTCCGTTGCCGTTGGACGTTGTCCTGCGGAGCAACGGATAAAAGTTGTCACTTTGGGCCAGCTGCAGTTGATATAACGGACCAGCGGCAAGCTCATGTACCGTCACGCTTCGTTCAGCACCAATCTCCGTGTCGGTGCGCCGGTCAGGTTCGCCACCGCGCCGGCCAAGCTTGCCGCTGCGCCTGTCTGGCTTGCCAATCCGCATCGTCGCGTGATAACAGCAGTGCATATCGCCGCAAAGAAACACGAGACGCCGGATATTCCGTGT
>JAZFZN010000125.1:0-4483 GCA_036475515.1 Gammaproteobacteria bacterium | reverse complement strand
CTGAACGATTTCGTCGCGGGCATGAAAGAACTGTTGGCTCCCGGTGGTGTAATTACAATGGAGTTTCCCCACCTCCAGCAACTGATTGAGAACAATCAGTTCGATACGATTTACCATGAACATTTCTCCTATTTTTCTTTCTTTACAGTAGAGAAAGTCTTTGCCGCACACGGGCTGACGTTGTTTGACGTCGAGGAACTCCCAACACACGGTGGTTCGCTGCGGATCTATGCGAAGCATGCAGAGAGCAACGAGTTGGAGGTCGCCGATCGCGTGCGGGAGCTTCGCGAACGGGAGATTGCACGTGGATATACGCGCCTGGAAATATATTCCACGTTTGCGGAGCGTGTTCAGGAAACCAAACGCAAGCTTCTCAGTTTTTTGATCGGTGTGAAGGACGCCGGAAAGCAGATCGTCGGTTACGGTGCACCAGGGAAAGGCAATACACTGCTCAACTACTGTGGAATTCGGACCGATTTCCTGGACTACACCGTCGACCGTAACCCCTACAAGCAGGGTAAATACACGCCAGGAACGCGTATTCCGATCCATTCACCGGAACGCATTCGGGAAACGCGTCCAGACTACATTCTGATACTTCCGTGGAATCTCCGTGATGAGATCATCACAAAAAACTCGTACGTTGAAGACTGGGGTGGGAAGTTTGTTGTGCCGATTCCGGAAGTCGAGATCTGTGACACGGGATCGATGAAAATGGCTCGCGTATGAAACTGTTCGTGACCGGCGTCGACGGCTATATCGGCTGTCTTCTTGCTTCGTTGTTGATCGAACGTGGCCACGAAGTCGTCGGTTTGGACACCGGTTACTATCGTGACGGGTGGTTGTACAGTGATCCTGAGAACATGCGCCTGCTCCCGAATACCATCGCCAAGGATCTTCGCGACGTTGAGCCCGCAGATCTCTCCGGCTGCGATGCGGTCGTCCACCTTGCCGAGCTGTCGAACGATCCGCTCGGCGAGAACAGCCCCGATGTAACCTTCGACATCAACCACCGCGGGTCTGTGCGGCTGGCGAAAATGGCCCGATCACTCGGAATAGGACGGTTCGTTTATACATCTTCGTGTAGCGTCTACGGCGTTGGCTCCGGCGAATTTCTTGATGAAACGTCGGAAGTCAATCCGCAGACCGCGTATGCCAAATGCAAAGTGCTGGTCGAAGAGGATGTCGGCGCTCTGGCCGGAGATGAGTTCACACCGACTTTCCTGCGCAATGCGACGGCCTATGGGATTTCGCCACGCATGCGTTTCGACATCGTGTTGAACAATCTCGCAGGCCTGGCGTGGACGACAAAAAAGATCGCGATGATCAGCGACGGAACACCGTGGCGGCCGCTGGTGCATGCTCTGGACATCTGCGAAGCGATCAGTTGCGTGCTGGAAGCTCCACCCGAAGCGATTCGCAGTGAAATATTCAACGTGGGACACAACAAAGACAACTACCAGGTACGGGAGATCGCCAAGATTGTTGCGGATGTGTTTCCGGGCTGCGAACTGACCTTCGGACCGAGTGGGGGTGACAATCGCAGCTATCGTGTTTCGTTCGACAAGATTCACTCTCAACTACCGGGATTCCATTGCCACTGGACCGCGCGCCAGGGCGCGGAGCAGCTGCGTGCGTTGTTCGAGCGCATCGATATGGCTGCCGAGACCTTCGACTATCGTGCGTATACGCGACTGAAGCAGCTACAGTATCTGATCAGCACGAGTCAGATTGATGATCATTTCTACTGGACCAGGAAATGACAGACGGTTCAGGCGAGCAAATACACGCACTGATCGCTCGTTTGTATCCGATCGGTCGCAGTATCACTGGTGCGGGTGTTCGCAAAACATTCGATATCCTGCGCGAGTTGATTCCTCTCGAAACCTGCGAAGTACCAACCGGGACGCAGGCCTACGACTGGACGGTGCCTAAAGAATGGAATATCCGGGAAGCCTGGATTCGCGGCCCGGATGGCCAAAAGGTTGTCGACTTCTCCGAGCACAATCTTCACGTGATGGGTTACAGTGTGCCGGTGCACACGCGGATGCCGCTGGCCGAGCTCAAAAATCGCATCCATACGCTGCCGGAACATCCCCACTGGATTCCTTACCGCACGTCGTACTACCGCGAGGACTGGGGGTTCTGCGTCCCGCATGCCCGGTTTGAATCCTGGCCGGACGGTGAGTACGAAGTATTCATCGATGCGACACTCGAGGATGGCTCCCTTACCTATGCCGAACTGCTGTTGCCCGGTCAGACGGAGCGCGACGTGCTTTTTTTTGCGCACAGCTGCCATCCGTCGCTTTGCAACGACAACCTCTCTGGTCTGTCTGTATTGACATTTCTGGCGCGCTGGTTGTCCGATCGGCCGAGACGCCTCAACTACCGGTTTGTTTTCGCACCGGCAACAATCGGCTCGATAACCTGGCTGTCGCGCAACGAAGAAATACTTCCGCGAATCAAGTATGGCTTGGTCGCGTCACTGCTCGGTGATGCCGGGCATTTCACGTACAAGCGGACGCGCGCCGGTGAAGCCAGTGTGGACCGCGCGATGATTCAGGTACTGGAAGATCGTTCGACAGCGTTCGACGTCGTTGATTTCCTCCCGTGGGGGTATGATGAACGTCAGTTCTGTTCACCAGGGATCGATCTGCCGGTCGGTCGCCTGACGCGAACGCCAAACGGGAAGTTCAGCGAATACCACACGTCAGCGGATGATCTAGAGTTTGTACGTCCGGAATCGTTAGCCGAGTCTCTCGACGTTCTGAAGCGCTTCGTGGAAGTGATCGAATCAGACCGCGTATACGTCAACTCTGCGCCGAAAGGTGAGCCACAGCTGGGTAAGCGGGGGTTGTACGGGAGTGTAGGCGGTTACCAGAACATTGAAACAGACCGGCTCGCCTTGCTCTGGGTGCTGAACCTGTCTGATGGGCGCTACTCTTTGCGTGACATCGTGACACGTTCGGGGCTGAGTCATGACGCCATCGACCGGGCAGCCGAAGTGTTGCATCAACAAGGTCTGTTGCGTGAGACTTGACGGCTGCAAATCAACCGCAATCCGAAATGTTTACGATGACGTCTGTATCCGGCGCGCACCCAGCCTTCGGGCCTGGCCTAATATATGGAACGATTCAGAATCAGCCGTTCGACCGGTTCTGAATAGCGCCACAGGAATGGTTGTCGTTTCAGAAAGCGCGGAAGCTGCAACCATCGATCGAGGTGTTTGGAGTGCTTGTAACTTCTGAGAAGCGCGTTCGCAATGTCGGTCCGTCCCCGGTCGCGGGCAAGCTGCTCCAGTTCGTAGAGGAATTTCATCGCATTTTCGGAATCGGAATACAGTGAAGCGATCCGTTCGATTGAAAACTGTGATCGGTCGAAACGCGTGCACCGTTCGAGCGCGCCGAGCAGCTCCAGGTTGATCATCGTGCGGTAACATTTGTTGCAATGTGAGCAGTTCTCGTCACTGCGTGAATGGGCGCAGACACGCAAGTTATCGAGTGCCGGGGCTGAACGCGCAACGCGCGCGGTTTTCTGAACCCGGCTCCGTTCGCCTCCGTAATGTACCACTTCGGTTTTCGAAGTCGAGCACAATGGATCGGTGTCCGGATGTGATCCCCAATGTTGGACGTCGCCGGCTCGGTGCGTGGCGCTGATCAGTATTCGCGCGTAACGTTTTTCGAGGGCAAGCCCGATGCTCGCCAGGGCCGCACCGTGATACAGCCCGGCCCAGTCCGCTTCGCGGAAACGCGTTTCGCGCAGGTTCGTTGCGACATAGAAGAATGATTTGCCCAGCTCATCGCCCAGTTTTCGGATCTTGTGCCAATAGCGGCGGAATGCTCGCGCGTTGTCACGCGGGATGTCGAAACCCCAGACGAACACGAAGTCGTCATATTCGTTGGGATCGTCGTCGGCCTGCAGCAACGTAGAAAACGAGTCGATGCCGCCGGAAAAAAACGCCATCGTGCGGCCATCGGTCGAGACGGGTCTGTGGCTGACAGGAACATCGATTTCGATATTGGACAGCCGCGGATACCAGGACCGCCAGATCTCGAGCAGAGTCTGGCAGTTCTCAAGCAACATCGGGTCGACCGGTCTGTGAATCCTCAGCGGTTCCCCGAGTGTCGCGGCGAGTGGCAAAAACAGCACGAGCCAGGGATGACCCGTTTCGGACAGGGAGCCGGCAAGCTGTTCCGGAACGTCGAAGAATATGGTTTCTGTACGCGTGTCCGAATCCGCGTAACGAATCCGGGCCGCCAGCCGGGCGCGATCGGGCGTGTCGCCTGGTCGTACCTCGATCATGCTTACTTCCATGGGGAGACTGCTCCTGGTGCAGTTCTTTTTAGATCAAGTCTGGCATGCCCGGTCGGCGTCCGACGCTTTCAGGACGGTTTATCGGCCAACCAGAAAGCCAACGGCGCGGCTTTGCGCACGACCCAATCCGGCATCCAGGTCAGTTTACAGACACGCGCGCTGTAACCGT
>JAZFZN010000124.1:0-3122 GCA_036475515.1 Gammaproteobacteria bacterium | reverse complement strand
ACTCGGCATCGACGACTTCTTCGGCATTGTCGCCTTCTGTCGTCGCAGATTCACCACCAGCGGCCTGCTGTTCGTACAACTTCTGGGCCATGCTGGCAGACGCCTCGCCGAGTGCTTCCAGTTTCTTTTCGATCGCTTCTTTCGAATCGCTTTCGATCGCCTTCTTCAGATCCGCGATCGCATTCTCGATGTTGCCACGCTCTTCGGCCGTAACCTTGTCACCGAGTTCCTTCAACGACTTCTCTGTCGCGTGGATCAGTCCGTCGGCCTGATTGCGCACGTCTACCAGTTCGCGGAATTTCTTGTCGTCTTCCGCATGCGATTCGGCTTCCTTGACCATGCGTTCGATCTCTGCGTCATCCAGACCACTGGACGCTTTGATGACGATTTTCTGCTCCTTGCCGGTCGCCTGGTCCTTCGCGGAAACATGCAAGATGCCGTTTGCATCGATATCGAACGTGACCTCGATCTGTGGCAAACCACGCGGTGCCGGCGGAATGTCGGCCAGATCAAAACGACCCAGCGACTTGTTGTCGACCGCGCGTTCCCGTTCACCCTGCAACACATGGATCGTTACGGCCGTCTGGCTGTCTTCGGCAGTCGAAAAAATCTGTTGTGCCTTCGTCGGGATCGTCGTGTTCTTCTCGATCAACTTGGTCATGACACCGCCGAGGGTCTCGATACCCAGAGACAACGGTGTCACATCGAGCAACAACACGTCTCTGACGTCGCCAGCCAGAACACCGGCCTGGATCGCGGCACCGACGGCCACCGCTTCATCCGGGTTGACATCCTTGCGCGATTCGCGGCCAAAGAAACCGTTGACCGTATCCTGGACCTTCGGCATACGCGTCTGACCACCGACCAGGATGACGTCGTCGATCTCGTCAACCGACAAACCGGCATCTTTCAACGCGATCTTGCACGGTTCGATCGTGCGTGTGACCAGATCTTCGGTCAGCGACTCGAGCTTGGCACGGGTCAGTTTGATGGCCAGGTGTTTCGGACCCGACGCGTCCGCCGTGATGTACGGCAAGTTCACTTCGGTCTGTTGTGCCGAGGACAGTTCGATCTTGGCCTTTTCCGCAGCTTCTTTCAGGCGTTGCATCGCGAGCGGATCTTTGCGTACGTCGACACCACTGTCTTTCTCGAACTCCTCCGCGAGGTAATCGATCACGCGCTTGTCGAAGTCCTCACCACCAAGGAAGGTATCGCCATTGGTCGACAGAACCTCAAACTGGTGTTCGCCGTCGACTTCGGCGATCTCGATGATCGAGATGTCGAAGGTACCGCCACCGAGGTCATAAACCGCGATCTTGCGGTCACCACGCTTTTTGTCCATCCCATAGGCGAGCGCAGCCGCGGTCGGCTCGTTGATGATGCGTTTGACGGTAAGACCTGCAATCTTGCCGGCGTCTTTGGTCGCCTGGCGTTGAGAATCATTGAAATAGGCCGGTACCGTGATCACAGCTTCGGTAACCTCTTCACCGAGATAGTCCTCGGCGGTCTGCTTCATCTTCTGCAGCACCCGTGCGGAGATTTCTTGCGGCGCCATCTTCTTGCCCTTCGCTTCGACCCAGGCGTCACCGTTGTCGGCCTCGGCAATCGTGTACGGCACCATGTCGATGTCTTTCTGCACGACATCGTCCGAGAACCGACGGCCGATCAGCCGCTTGATCGCAGACAGCGTGTTGGACGGGTTCGTGACGGCCTGACGCTTGGCCGCTTGTCCGACCAATACCTCATCGTCCTTCGTGAAGGCGACAACCGACGGCGTCGTGCGATCGCCCTCGCTGTTTTCAATCACTCTGGGCTTGTCGCCTTCCATCACGGCAACCACCGAGTTCGTGGTACCGAGGTCTATGCCGATGATTTTTCCCATGGCAGTTGCTCCGATTGAATACCAGAAAAATGCTGATTGGTTCTGAGATGGGGCTTACCGGTGCGGTTTCAAGGCTTTTAAGACCCTGCCAGCGCTGGTTTTTGACTTAAGGGGCACTCGCCACGATAACCATCGCCGGTCGCAACAGGCGGCCGTGGATGCGATAGCCTTTCTGGACAACCGTCAGCACCGTGTCCGGTGCAACCTGCCCGGAGGGCTGTACGGCCATCGCTTCATGAAATTCGGGGTCAAAGGGCTGGCCTGCCGGATCGATGACTTCGATACCGAACTTGGCAAGCGCCTGATCGAGCATCTTGGCCGTCAGTTCCAGACCTTCCTTCAGACTTGCCGCGTCGGCGTTTTCATCGGCCGCCTGCAGACCCAGATCCAGGCTGTCCTTGACGCCAAGCAACTCGTTGGCGAACCGATCGATACCGTACTTGTGCGCGTTCTCGAGATCTCGTTCCGCGCGGCGGCGGACATTCTCGAGTTCGGCGGCTGCACGCAAATATTGTTCACGGTGCTGCTCCGCTTTCAGGACCGCCGCTTCGAGTTCGGCCGCCAGATCCACCACAGCGTTGTGCGACGGCGTTTCCGCGTTTGCATCGTCCGCGTTCTTCGGGTCAACAGTCTGTTCGTGCTTCTTGTTCATGTCGCCTGGATTTGGTATGCCCGTCAGTGATTGCAGAGCGTGGTAGCGATCAGCGAGATTTCAAGGCCGCACCGAGGAGACGCGCGGTGAGGTCGACGATCGGGATGACGCGTTCATAGGCCATGCGGGTCGGGCCGATGACACCCAGAACTCCGACGGTTTCGTCGTCGACGGTATAGGGCGCCGTCACGATGCTGCATTCGTCGAGTATCTCGAACCCGGACTCCTGGCCGATGAAGATCTGTACACCCTCGGCGGCGAGGCAACGGTCCAGCAGGTGCAGGATGTCACGTTGTTCGTTGAACGCCTCAAACAAGCGCCTCAGCTTGTCGACGTCGGACAACTCAGCGAAGTCCATCAGATTGGTTTCGCCGGCCAATACGAAACCGCCCTCTTCGTCACCTTCGAAGATCTGTTGTGCCATGCGCACAACCGCCACCATCAGATCGTTCATCTGCTGCTGTGTCTCATCGAGCCGGCGGATCAGTTCCTCGCGCACGCTACCGATTTCTTTTCCCGCAAACTGTTCGTTCAGAAAACGCGCCGCACCACGCAGTTCGGATGCTTCGTAGTTCCGGTCCAGGTAGA
>JAZFZN010000123.1:0-2546 GCA_036475515.1 Gammaproteobacteria bacterium | reverse complement strand
AATGCTGGTGTACATGTGCTATTGACTCTGAACACCCGTATATTACACTTAGGGCAGTATCCGAGTTTCTAACACGGCTGCGATCCTGCTGAAGTCCGTTTCCTTGGCGGTTATTTATTTCCTTTTAACTCAAATGTCACGACGAGCACGGGAAGGTACGGCATGTCCCTACTCGAACAACTAACCAAGCGGCAGCGTGCGATATACGATTTCATTCGCGACAAGATTCTAAATCGGGGCTATGGTCCGACGGTACGAGAGATTGGTCAGAGATTCAAGATCAGTTCCCCCAACGGTGTGATGTGTCATTTGAAGGCACTCGAAAAAAAGGGTCTGATCTCACGCGAGCCGAACATGTCGCGTGCCATTCAATTGCTGGCCGAACCGAAGGAAGAATCCGGGATGCCCCTGGCTGGTCGAGTCGCTGCCGGAGTGATGCACGAAGCCATTGAACAGAACGAACGTGTTGACTTCAGCAGTCTGTTTAACCGAAAAAACCAGTTTGTTTTGGAAGTAAGCGGCGATTCGATGATCGGAGCTCAGATCGCCGACGGCGACTACGTCATTGTGAAAAAGCAGCGAACAGCCTCTGCAGGGCAAATGGTGGTTGCACAGACGGAAGAAGGCGAGGCGACTTTGAAGTTTTGGTTTCCGGAGCGCAATCGCATCCGGCTGCAGCCCGCGAATCCCCAGATGCGACCGATTTACGTCCGGCAAGCACGGGTCCTGGGAGTGGTCGTAGGAGTTGTCCGTCGATTGACCTAAGCCGATTTTTCCAAATTGTCCGCTTGGTTGAGTTTGTTGTAGAGTGTCTTGAGACTTACCCCCAACTCGTCGGCCGCTTTCGGCTTGCTGCCTTTGTTGCGATCAAGTGCGGCGTGAATTGCCTGAATCTCAATTTCGCGCATCGTCATGCGTCCCTGAATCTTGGGGCCGTGGAGGCCGAGAAACCGAGAAGTGAATCGATGCGGAAGATGCTCGGGCGTAATCGGCAATTGGTCACACAGAATCGTCGCATGTTCAAGTACATTGGCCAACTCCCGAACGTTGCCTGGCCAGTCGTGAGACGTGAGCATGTCGAGCGCTGCAGGTGAAATGGCGATGTCTTGCGATCGGACCGTGGGAATCAGCCGTTTCAACAAGTGTTCGGTCAATGCAGGAACGTCTTCAACCCTGCCCCGCAGCGGTGGCAGGTGAACTTCGAATGCATTAATGCGGAACAGAAGGTCTTCGCGAAATTGTCCTTTGGCGACCATGTCATTCAAATCGCGGTGTGTGGCACAGACCGCCCGCACGTCAACCACGAATGATTCGTTGTCCCCGACGCGTCGAATTTCTCCACATTCGAGGACACGGAGCAACTTGGTTTGCATCGACTTGGGAAGTTCTCCAATTTCATCGAGAAAGATCGTACCGCCATGCGCAACTTCGAACAGACCAATGCGTTGATCGTCCGCACCGGTAAACGCGCCTTTGCGATGGCCAAATAGTTCACTCTCAATGAGACTCTCGGGAAGCGCACCGCAATTCACGGTCACGAATGGCATGTCGCCACGCAGGCTTTGATCGTGCACCGATCGTGCGACTAGCTCCTTACCGGTGCCAGTTTCTCCAAGAATGAGGACCGTCGAGTTGGTGGGCGCGACCTTTTGCGTCAACTGGCAGACCCGCTGCATGGATTTGCTGCTACCGACTAACTGCGAGCTACCTTCGAACCGTTCCAACTGTCGTTTCAGGGCGCGATACTTGTTCGTCAGCTCGCGCTTGTCCGCCACACGCTGAAGCACGGCTCCTAGCTCAACAAGCTTGCACGGCTTGGTAATGTAATCGAAGGCACCGTGTCGTAGTGCGGCAATCGCTGAGTCTAGCGACGACTTGCCCGTTAGCACGATGGCGTCTGTTTCCGGAGACATCTCCTTTGCCTTGCTGATCACCTCGATGCCACTGGCTCCCGGCATATCCAGATCGACGATGATGCAATCGTACGTATTGCGCTGCAAACCCGCGATGGCCGTAATGCCATCGGGGCAAACGGTCACTTCGTGCCCCATGCGAGGTAACTCGAGGCCCATTAATTCCTGAAGCGATTTCTCATCATCAGCGAACAGCAATTTCAGGCCGTTAGGCGGCTTGGTGACGATTTTCATACTCCTTTCGAGATTCTGTCAGCGGAAAGAAGACTCGGAACTGGGAGCCACGCCCGGGACCGTCGCTAAGCGCATCAATGTGCCCTCCGTGATCCGCGATAATACGGTAGCTGATGGACAATCCCAACCCGGTTCCCTGGCCGTCGCGGCGCCGCGTGAAGAACGGTTCGAAGACATGCTCCAACACTTCGGGGGTCATCCCACAGCCGTCGTCCGATACGATCAACTCCACCTGATCGATCGATTTACGCAGCTGCAATGTGACCTGTCCGTCTCGATCGAGACTATCCAGTGCGTTAGTAACCAGATTCAGCACGACCTGTTTGATTTCCTGCGGGTTGACCGAGGCGACAACAGCTTGGTCCACACCGACCTCGATCCGTTTGTCTTTGTACTTGC
>JAZFZN010000122.1:0-3540 GCA_036475515.1 Gammaproteobacteria bacterium | reverse complement strand
CATTGAGACCGGGGCATTGCGGCGCACCTGTGCCATCGACGAAAACTGGAGACCGGATGGGTCGACCACCGTGATGCCACCGGTCCCGACGACCTCGAAACTATCGTCCGGACGGATGAATGCAGCGGTGTCTTCGTCCAAACCGATACCGACGGCAAACGGGTTGTATGCGAGCGCGGCCAACAGACGCCCGAGCCGATCCCGTTGACGAAAGTGCTGATCGATGATCAGACGGTTCGTCAGACCCAGACCCGGTGCCAGTTGTGCCATGTTTTCCTTTGGCGTCGCACCGGATTTGCCACCCGCGATCATGTGTTCCGGCATGAACGCAGCACCGGCCGAGGTCCCACCGACATGCATGCCGGCCGCATTGCGCCGGCGTATCCTGCGTGCGGCCTTGGTGCCACCGAGCGTTGTCGACAATCGCAACTGGTTGCCACCGGTCATGAATATGCCGCTGACCGAATCCAATACTTCGAGATATTCAGGCCGGTCCGCATCGGATCGCTCCAGAATTGGCAACACGATCGATTCGCCGGCACCGAGTTCAGAAAAAACTGCCGCATAGCGGTCGCCGGTGTCATCGATCTGGGAAGCAGTCGGCATGACTGCGATGCGCGCGTCCCCGTTTCCGCAGATGTCGACGAAACGCTTCAGGATGGCCGGCTTGCGGAGCTTTCGTTCGGCCCCGCCGATGGGCACGATGAAACCGCGGTCGACGCCTTCGATCGTTTTTGCAGGACTCATTTGCTTTCAATCCGGGACCGCTTGAAAGGCGCGCAAGTCTATAGCCCGCCCGGGCAACGCGCAAACAAGGGCTTGCCGCGACGGTTTGGGGCGGTAGAATGCGGAGCCCCATGTCCATCGTTTCCCCACAAGACGCGGCGCGTCTCCAAAGCCTCGTCGAGGCGATCCTCGCACGCGCAGAAAAAGCCGGAGCCAGCCAGGCCGCTGCGGCTGCGAGCATCGATACCGGTTTGTCGGTCACCGCACGACTCCGCGATGTCGAGACCCTCGAACAACAACGTGATCATGCGCTCGGGGTTACCGTCTATTTCGGCCGGCACAAGGGTTCGGCGGCCAGCACCGATTTTTCTGAAGCCGCCGTAAACGATACCGTAGATAAAGCCTGCTCGATCGCAAAAGAGACCTCCGAAGACGCGTTTGCCGGTCTCGCCGACGTGGAGAGAATGGCGGACGATATTCCGGACCTCGATCTCGAACACCCGTGGGCGCTGGACACCGACGAAGCAATCCGGGCTGCGCTTGAAGGTGAAGCCGCCGCGCTCGACTATTCAAAGAACATCGACAACACCGAAGGCGCGACTCTGACGACTCACGGTGGAGTCCGTGTATACGGCAACACGCACGGGTTTCTTGGTATCGAACGCAGCACGAGTCATTCGTTGAGTTGTGCGCCGGTAGCGCGCAATGGTACCGGCATGCAACGCGACTACTACTACACGCTGGCACGTGATCCGGCCGACCTTGAACAACCCGCAACGGTTGGCGAACAGGCCGCACGGCGAACGCTCGAGCGACTCGGTGCGCACCCGATCCGGACCTGTCAGGTTCCTGTGGTTTTTCCGGCCGAACTCGCGCGCGGTTTCATCGGTCATTTCGTCGCCGCAATTCGGGGTGCCGCACAGTACCGTGGCGCGTCGTTCCTCCTCAACGCGGCCGGTGAGCGGGTGTTTCCGGAGTACGTACAGATCAGTGAACAGCCGCACTTGTTGAAGGCAATGGCCAGCGCTGCTTTCGACAACGAGGGTGTCGCGACGAGGGAAAGAAAACTGATCGATCATGGCGTGCTCACCGGCTATGTGTTGTCGAGTTATTCGGCACGCAAGCTTGGCCTCGAAACCACCGGGAACGCCGGTGGTATCCACAATCTGGTTGTCGAACCCAATAGCGGCGATCTGAAAGAGTTGCTCCGCCAGATGGGGCGTGGTTTTCTCGTGCGAGAGCTGATGGGGTACGGCGTCAATACCGTGAACGGCGACTACTCACGTGGTGCAGCCGGATTCTGGGTCGAAGACGGCGAAATCAAGCATCCGGTCGAAGAGGTCACCATCGCCGGCAATCTGCGCGATCTGTATCGGAATGTCGTTGCGATCGGCAACGACACGGATACACGTGGATCCATCCGTACCGGTTCGATACTTGTCGAGCGTATGACCATCGCCGGGCAGTGACCCGGTTATTCAACCCGTTCGTCGGCCTGGTCGCCGACGAGTTCGGCCAAGGTAACCTTTCGCCCGATGCTGCCTATCGCGTCTTCGACTTCGTCGATCACGGCGGCCGTTTGCGGATCGACTTCGGAAGCACGAATGGGGTCCGGTCCGCCACGCACTGCTTCGAGGATCATACCGGCGTCGATGTCGCCGATGGCCTTTCCGGGAACCAGAGTGTTGTCTTCGGTTCGTCGTAGCAAACCGGCAGTTTCCAGACGTGTCACGATGAAAACCAGTGTGTCCGGTGGTGTGCCGAGACAGGTAGCCAGCGACGCCGGTGTCCACTCGATCTCACCTTTGCGAAAGTCGGCTGCGATCAGTCTCATGATGCGCAACGCGAGCCGTTCACGTCGGCGGTTGCCGATGCGCGTGACACGTGTTCCGGTACGCATGAAAAAAGGGTATTGAAAGTAGAACGATATCTGTGCACCGAGGAAAAAGATGATCCAGCTGAGGTACAGCCACACCAGCGCCAGAACGATGATCGCAAAACTTGAATACAGGACCGTAAACTGCCTCGCATTCGCGGCATAGCCGGCGAACAGATCGCCGACGGCGGCCCACAACAGACCGGCACTCAATCCACCGACAAGGGCGGCTGATCCGCGGACTTTGGTATCGGGAAAGAAGTGGTAGAAAAAGCTGAAAATCAGAGCGACCAGCACTTTCGGCAGAAACTTCTCGAACTTGGCCAGCGTCTCAGTGATGATCCCGAGTTCGGTGAGTTCATCGAGCGAACCCGCAACCGCAAGTATGATAAACACGACGAGTGGACCGATGAATACCAGACTGATGTATGCCGCGAGCCGTTTGATTTGGTTGGTGGAACGTTTGACCCGCCAGATGAAATTCAGGTTGTCTTCGATCTGTAGAAACAGCAGAAGCACCGTAATCGACAATGCAGCGAGACCAAGTAGCGTCAGCGTTCCGAGGTCGACTTGATCGATGTAGTCGACGATGACTTTTGTCAGTTCTTCGCCACGATTACCGAGCGGGGCGAGAACGTTAAACAGCAATGGCTCGACGCGATCGAAGACGCCGAACCCGCGCATCAGGGTAAAAGCGAAGGCACCGAGCGGAACCATCGAAAGCATCGTCGTGTAAACGAGGGATGCGGAACGCAGCATCAATTGGCCTGCGAACGCATCGCGAATCAGGACGTAAGGCCAACGCGCCGCCGCCTGTAGAAAACGTCCAGCCCGGTTCTTTGGCGTGTACTCCCAAAGCCAGTAGTCCGGTGTTTTTGGTACGCCCTTCAGCATGATGGTGGCCGTGGCAAAAACCCGCTGCAAGCCTTGCACGGCTG
>JAZFZN010000121.1:0-7453 GCA_036475515.1 Gammaproteobacteria bacterium | reverse complement strand
CGTTATCTGCAGCTGCAGAGCAAACGTGCCTGGATACGCTTGGGTTTGCTGGCTGTCATGGCGTTGTGCGCATTGTCGATATTGACATCGCATTCGCGTGGCGCATTGGTCGCTGCTCTCACAATGGGGGTGGTGTTCTGGGTCAAGAGTCCATACAAGCTCCGCACGGGCCTGGTCATGATCCTGTTGTTGCCAGTCTTAATCATGATGATGCCGGAGCAGTGGTTTGAACGGATGGGGTCGATCGGCAGTTTCCAGGAAGACGAGTCAGCGATGGGCCGAGTCAACGCATGGTGGTTCGCGTGGAACCTCGCAATGGATCGTCCGCTCCTCGGCGGAGGTTTTCAGGCCTTCTCATCGGAGCTGTTCTGGAAATACGCGCCGAATCCAACTGATTTCCATGATGCTCACAGCATCTACTTCGAAATACTCGGTGAGCAGGGATTTGTCGGTCTAGCCTTGTTCCTGCTGCTGGCATTCCTGGCGTTGAGTGCGGCGACACAGATTCTGCGCAGGGCAAAAGGTCACGCCGAACTGCGCTGGGCGCGTGAACTCGCAGCAATGCTACAGGTCAGCCTCGTCGGATACGCGGTCGGCGGAGCATTTCTCGGTCTCGCTTACTTCGACCTTTACTATCACCTGATCGGAATGGTCGTTGTGCTCAGGGTCCTGGTGGAGCGACAACTGAGCGTTGTGAATGAGGATGCATCGGCCAGACCTGCGGCTGCAGGCGCAGCGCACACCGGTCGTCCCGTCGTTCGGGGGAGGACATGAGCAGTCGCCCGGAAACCGATCCGTTTTACAACTACTACGCCGAACAGAGCGTTTCTTCGGAGACGATTCAGAGATTCGAAGCGATTCGTCGACTTGTGGACAGGTTGTTGCAAACGACCGGTCACGCGCAGCAAACTTTGAAAGTCGCGGATGTAGGTTGTGGTGCCGGAACACAGAGCATCATGTGGGCGCGTGATGGTCATCGAACCTACGGAATCGATATTAATAACGAGTTGATTGAACTCGCGCGTAAACGAGCGCTTGACGCAGGTCTTGCGATGCAGTTCACGGCAGGCACGGCCTCGGCGCTGCCGTGGGAGACGGCGTCGATGGACGTCTGTCTGGTCCCGGAATTGCTCGAACACGTGGCGGAATGGGAACTGTGTCTCGACGAATTTGCCCGTGTCCTGAAACCGGGTGGTGCGCTTTTCCTTAGTACAAACAATACGTTATGTCCTATCCAGCAGGAATTTGATCTGCCCCTTTACAGCTGGTACCCGGGCTTCGTCAAGCGACGTTGTGAGCAACTTGCTGTAACGGCACATCCGGAGTGGGTCAACCACGCACAGTTTCCAGCCGTAAACTGGTTTACGTTTTATCAACTGAAAACCGAGCTCAGAAAACGTGGCCTGACCGGCTACGACCGCTTCGACGTCACCGACGAAAACGAAACGGGCAGGTTACGACGGCTTGCGGTTGCACTCATCCGAAAAGTTCCGCCGCTACGTTTTGCTGCACACGTGTGCACTCCATATACGGCTGTCCTCGCAGTCAAGGACCCTGCATGACCGATCGCCTGACGATACTGACCTATCATCGTGTTCTGCCGGCTCCGGATCCTTTGCGGCCGGGTGATCCGGATCACAGCATTTTCGAAACTCAGGTCCGCACCCTGGCGCGTTTCTGTAACGTGCTTGCGCTGGATCAGGCGGTAACTCGAATGCGTGCAGGGAATCTTCCTCCGCGCTCCGTATGTATCACGTTCGACGATGGTTACGCAGACAACGCAGAGCAAGCGTTGCCGATTCTGAAAAAGTATCGGATTCCGGCGGTGTTTTTTGTCGCGACCGGATTTCTCAACGGCGGACGCATGTTCAACGACACGGTAATCGAAGCCGTCCGCGTTTGGCCGAACACGGAGATGGATCTCCAGGATGTCGGTCTGGGTGTTCAATCGGTCCGCGACGACGATGAGCGTCGCGCGACGATCAAGGCGCTTCTGGCGAAAATCAAGTATCTGGATTCTTCCGAACGGGATTCTGTAGCGGCCACGCTTGCGAGCAACTGTGACGGAAACCTGCCGTCGAATCTGATGATGAACACCGAGCAGCTGCGGATGCTGGTGGATGCGGGAATGGAGATCGGTGGTCATACCGTCACACACCCGATACTGACCAATCTCGACAGAAGAAAAGCTGAAGAAGAGATTCAAACCGGACGCACCGAACTCGAGCGTCTCACCGGACAGGAAATCCCGGGATTCGCTTATCCGAACGGACGACCCGGCAGAGATTATGGATCGGAACACGTTGGAATCGTGCGTGACGCCGGATTCAGATACGCGGTCTCGACCGCGGTGGGTCGCGCAGATCGGGAATCAGATCCCTGGCAACTGCCACGTGCGGTGTGCTGGCAACGAACACCGATGCGACTTCTGCTGCATCTTCTGAGAATGTGGCGTATTCGCCCCGAAGACCGTGTTGACTCAATGGCCGCGGCTCTGTAGCCATTCTTCGAGCATCATCAGAATCCAGATCATCGTACCGTAGTAGGCGGCATGCTCGGACTGGTGGCGTAGTTGCAGTTCGTCGATGAATGCGCTTCGTACGATCGAACGGGCTTTGAAAGAAGACAGATCGCCATTGACGCGGTCTCGCAACTCCCTGGATTCTGCAAGCCACTCTCCGAACGGCAGGCCGAACCCGTGCTTCTTCTTTTCCAGGACTGCTTGGGGCAGAAAATCGGCCACCGCCCGCCTGTAGAAATATCGCAAACCACGCGGACGAAGTTTCAGATCGGGTGGCACCGACGTTGAGACGTCGACAACCCGGTCGTCGAGCATTGGATACTTCACGTCAACCCCGGCAAGTGCGCACATTTCGTTGACCTTGCGCAGATCGTTATCGGCCAGCGTGATCTGCCAGTCGAGATACAACATCCGGTCAAGCATCGACGTCGTTGGAGCACGCTCGTATATCGAGCGTAGATGTTCAATCGGTTCGGTCGTATCGACCTGTTGTATGTACTCTGGTGTGAACACCTCTGTTGGATCGAAGCGATACAGATAGTTGTAGGTTTCCATACGGTCCGGCATCGGCAATTCGGCTTGTGTGATATAGCTGTGCACTTTTCGAAGCAGGGGTAGTTTCGAGACCACGTCGTGCCCGAACAGAGGCTTGACGAGTCCGGCGCGCAGCCACCTTGGAATACGGTCGTAGGCATCAAACAGCATTTGTCGCGCGTAGCGGGTATTGCCGGCGAATAATTCATCACCACCATCACCTGCCAGGAGTGTTGATGTTCCGTTCGACGCCGCGAGACGAGCGCAAAACAGTGCCGGAACGGCGGATGAGTTTCCGAACGGCTCGTCATAGGCACTTGCAATCTCCGGGATCGAGGCCGCCACGTCTTCCGCAGTCACATAGTACTCATGCAGCGGAATATCGAAGTGCTCGGCCGTAGTACGCGCATAGACCATTTCGTCGTAACCGTCCTGGGCGAATCCGATCGAGTACGCTCCCGTGTTGGAAACATCGGTTTCTGCAAGTAGTCCGACGACAGTCGAACTGTCCAGACCTCCGCTCAGGAAAGCGCCGGTGTTTTCTCCGTCTACACTGTCGCGGACGGCCGATTTCAACGCCTGGTTCAGAGAATTCCGCAGTTCTTTTTCCGATCCCTGCGGAGAAAAGCGCGGTTCCCAGTAACGTCCCTGTTCGATTCCATCCCCAGTCAGGTGGATGAACTGTGCCGGTTCCAGCTTGTGGATGTCCGCATATATAGTGCGCGGCGAAGGAACCATGTGAAAGTACAGATAGGAATAGATCGACTGTACGTCAATATCCGATGCCGCTCCGGGAAAACTACGGACCGCATCCAGCGTACTTCCAAAAACCATTCGATCGTTGTCGTAGTGGAAAGAAAGTGATTCGACACCAAAACGATCGATTGCGATCAGCGTGCCGGGTGACGTCGTATCGAGTATCGTAAGTGCGAAAGCACCCGTCAGCAGCTCGAGTACCTTGGACCCTTTCTCCCAATAAGCCTCTGCAACCCGACGCGAGAACGCCGGGTCGTCAACCACGGTGACACGTTTGTCCCGCAAGTTCAGGACAGGCTGACCAACGATAGCGATTGCGATTCCTTCCCCTGAGAACCAGCAAGCGTCGCGCACACTGCTGGCACCAACGGCCATGCGTCCGTCGGGGGTGACATAAGAGTGTGCCTTCCGTGCAGCCGGTCGACCCGCGCGGAGCATTGCGTCGAGTGTGTCGTCGCGAGCGGTCGCTCCGGACGATGACGAGAACCACCCGCAAATTCCCCGCATGTCGTGCCTCTCGGAAACTGTGAAGCGGCTATTATGCCCATCGACCGCTTTGCTTCCACAATTGCTCGCAAATGGGAGGCAGCATGTCCTTCTTTTCGGATATCATTGCGGGGACCCCCGTGATACGCGACCAAGTACGGAATATGTCGAGATCAATGAACGAGCGACTTGCCACGTCGCTGGGGCTATTGCTGATGTTTTGCACACCTGCACTCGCAGCGACGGCGAGCGTCGCTGGGTGTGGGGATCTGGCCAACGGGTACGGCCCATACGACTATACGAACGGCGCTCATTTCAGACAGAAACTCCCGATCGTCGAGCAGGCGCATTTCACAATGCCGGTTCAGACGTTGCAGCGTGGGGCTACCGCAACGATGCCGGGAGGAGACATCGATTACACGCTGCGTGCGTTCCCAAATCACCACAGGGCGTTGTACGCGATGAGTGCGTACGCGTTGAGGTACCGCGGTCAGTTTGTTCCGCCTGGAGCACGTTACTCAGCTGAGTGCTACTTCGACCGCGCTATGCGATTCAAACCCGACGACGGAGTGGTTCGCATGCTCTACGGCATTCATCAATACAAGCTCGGCAAGTTGGACAAAGCGCTGATGCAATACGATGCCGCGCTTCAAATCATGCCGGATTCCGCGGAACTCCATAACAACCTCGGATTGTTGTATGTCGCGCGGGGCGATTATGTGAAAGCCAACGAGCACGCCAACAAGGCCTACTCGCTTGGATTTCCTCTTCCCGGGTTGCGGAACAGGCTCATCGAGCTTGACGCCTGGGAAATGCTCCCTGACGACTCTCCGTGATCCTGCGAGCACCTGAAAGATAGTTCCGCGCGTCCCGTGTCGTCCCGAGAACCAGTTATTCCGGTTTTGCCAGTTCTGTCTGGCGACACCTTCGGCAATGCACGCGCAGAACAACCGTCATTGCTTGACGCGCCTGAGTTGCTGGAGACGACCAGTGGCCGCATCGCGATAGCTGAAGTGGTTCGTTTGCTCGGTATTGGGGCCGGCGAATCGGTTCTAATGCCCGCCTATCACTGTACGACGATGGTTGACCCGATAGACTGGCTCGGTGTAAGGCCGCGATACTACCGGCTTAGAACCGACTTGCGCGTTGACATAGAAGACATCAAAGCGAATATCGACGATACCACCCGGGCATTGCTTGTCGTTCACTACTTCGGATTTCCACAACAGATGGACCGGCTGCGGGCATTGTGTGACGAGTACCGAATTTCGCTGATCGAGGACTGTGCTCACGCGATGTTCGGTCAATGGCTCGGCAGGCCGATCGGCTCATACGGAGACTACGCAATCGGAAGCTTCCCAAAGTTCTTTGCGACACCGGAAGGGGGCTGTATTGCGACCTGGAGGCACGATGCTCTACCAAAGCAACGCGCTGGATCGTTTTTGTTCGAGCTGAAGACCTTTATGGACGCGATCGAAGTTGCTACGCAATACGCTCGTTTGCCCGCGCTAAAGTGGCTCATCGACGCAAAAGTCGCCATCAGGAAAGTTGGGGGACGTCCAGTCCGACAGGTCCCAACAGGGCGGGCAGTGCCGGATTCCGCGGAAGGGGGGACGGAGTTCGAGCCGGAATGGCTCGGTGTACGCTGTTCGTGGACGAGTCGAGCCGTGATCCAACGGAGTGATATGAAACGTGTGACGGACAGACGTCGAGATCATTTCGAACGGCTGCTCGAACATTTCGATGGCACACCCGGATGTCACCCACTACATCACGAGCTGGAAGAGAATGTCGTGCCCTACATGTTCCCTCTGTGCATCGACAAGGGTGCTGAAGTCTATGCAGAATTGCGGCGGCGGAGTGTGCCGGTCTATCGATGGGACAGTCTTGCCACGGATCGGTGCCCGGTGAGCAACTCATATGCGCAGAATCTTGTCCAGATTGCGTGCCATCAGGAACTCGGTGAAGCGGAAGTCGAGTGGATTGCTGAGGAAGTAAGGGGAACGATCAACAGTGCGCGATAGGGCAGCAAATGTGTGCTGGGACGTGTCCGGGCCAGAAGATTTCGAACGTCTGAAGCCCACCTGGAACAAGCTGAATGAGCAAAACAGCAAGTCGCCTCTTCTGGACGCCGAATATTTTGAAATCCTGCTCAGATACCACGGTGTGCCCGAATCGATGTTGTTGGCAGTGGCGTATCGTGATGACACTCCCGTTGTAGCCGGACTGCTTACCCGTCGCGGCTTCGGTTCCTGGCAGACCTATCAACCAGCACAGGCCCCACTGGGCGCCTGGGTATGTCCGAAAGGCGAGTGTATCGACACTTTGCTGAACGGGCTGTTTCGAGTCCTGCCAGGCTTGTGTCTGGTCATGGGTGTCACGCAGCAGGATCCGTTGATATTCGAGCGACCGAAGCACACCGGCAGACTGCGTACACTGGACTACATTGAGACATCCTGCGTGCTCGTAGATTCGTCGTTTATCGACTACTGGAAGAGGCGCGGGAAGAACCTAAAGAAGAACGTTCGACGACAGCGCAACAAACTTGTGCGAGACGGCATCGTCACCACCCAACAGTCGGTTGGTGATCCAGAGGCCATTGGCAAGGCCGTGGATGAGTATGGTCTGCTTGAATCAGAGGGGTGGAAGGGAAAAGAGGGCACGTCATTGCATCCTGATAACCTTCAGGGGCGTCTGTATCGAGATCTGATGGAGCACTATTCGAAGCGCGGTGAGGCATTCGTCTATCAGTACCGCTATGGCAGCGAACTGGTTGCTTCAGAGATATGTCTGCACAGAAACGGATTTATGTACATGCTAAAAACTACCCACAGCGAGAAACCGCAAGGAACGTCGCCGGGCGTATTGATGACCGAAGACATGTTCCGGGACATTTTCCACCACAGGCGATTCCATACCATCGAGTTTTATGGAAGAACAGCGGACTGGCATCCGAAGTGGACAAATGAGTTTCGTGATATGTATCACATCAATGTGTATCGATCCCGAATTCTTGCGGTGTTACTGAGTTAGGACGCAAGGAATGATTGAAGAAGTCAAAGGAATACTCGGTACCGTGCTACAGCTCGGCACGCGGGCGTCTGAGTGGGAAGCGGACACGGAGTTGCTCGGCAGCATTCCCGAACTCGATTCGAT
>JAZFZN010000120.1:0-7117 GCA_036475515.1 Gammaproteobacteria bacterium | reverse complement strand
GCCGGTCTCTTTCTCGATTATGGAGGCGAGGATCAGTGCTTCATCGGAGGTCGAAAAAGGCAATCCGGAAGCCCGCCCTTCCCACACTGTCGCAAGGTGCTCCGACATCAGCGTCTGTGCGTCATCGAGCACTTCAAGATCACTGGTTCCGGCTGCAAAGCGGTATGTATCGGGGAAGAATCGTCCCTCGGGGTGTAATCCGTCCAGCGCGAGCGCTTCCATCACCTCTGCGTCATCGAGGCCGGCGGTTTCGTTGCTGACTTTGTCGTGTGCGGCCAGCGCTTCGCGGATCTGCGCGAAGGTCCACCCTTCGATGAATGTGATCTGATGCAACACGACGGCGCCCGAAATCAGCATCTCCAGCAATTCGGCAGGAGTCGTTCCGACTTCGATTTTGTATTCGCCCGCCTTGATGTCATTGGCTTTATCGCGCAACCGTGCATACCAGACGAAATGCTGAGGTCGATCGAGTACGCCTGCCTGTTCCAAAGACTCAGCGGTCTGCCGCAAGGTGCTGCCGGTTTCGACGACGACCACCACGGGTTCTTCAACGGGCAACGGCGTTCCTATCCAATTGTTGAAACTCCGATAGACGTGTACTGCCAGCGCGGCCGTCACGACGACCAAAACGATCAGAACAGGGCCGACACGCTTCATGCGGTTATCGGGCGTTGGACGATATGGTCCGCGATGATTTTTGCCATATCCATTTGTTTGAACGGGTGTCCCTCGTATTCCTTCACGGGCCAGATTCCTATGACACTGTTGGTCAGAAACATTTCTTCGAATTCGCGGATCTCAGCCTGGTCGACGTCGCGAACCTCGCAGCTGATGCCATCGCGTTCCGCGTGCTCGAGCACGACCTCACGTACGACACCGGCGACACCGGCCTGGTCCAGCGCGGGAGTGACCAACACACCCGCATGCACGAAGAATACATTGCTTTGCGTCGCCTCGATGACGTGGCCAGTGTCGTCCAGCATCAGTCCCTCGGCGATCGACGTATCGACCCACTCGGAGCGTGCCAGGACCTGTTCGAGCCGGTTCAGATGCTTGATCCCGGCCAGTGCCGGGTTGCGCGCCAGACGTTGCCGACACAGCCGCACCCGGACGCCGTCGTTTTCGAACGTCTCGGGGTAATCAGGCCATGGATCGGCCGTCACGATACGGGTTGGCGACGGGTTCTCAGGCTTCCGGTACCCACGCCCGCCCACGCCCCGGGTCAGGATGATTTTGATGACCCGGGTTTCGTTTCCGGCGACTTCCTGCACCTCGTCGCGCAGGACGTGGCGGTCCGGCGCTGATATCGAGAGCCGCCGGCAACCGGTTTCCAGACGCGCCAGGTGTCGCTCGAGGTGTTCGGCTTGCCCGTGCAGCACCGCGATGGTTTCAAACAGACCATCGCCGTAGGCGAGACCACGGTCCCGTATGTCTACCGTTTCGGCTGGTTGTCCGTTGATCAGGCTCACGCGGCATCCAGGGCGCGCAACAGACCCCGGGCTTTTGCGCGCGTCTCTTCGAGTTCGTTCTGTGGCACGGAATCGGCCACGATACCGGCGCCGGCATGCAGTTTGACCGTGTTTCCCTGAACCGTCAGCGTCCTGATCAGGATGTTCAGATCCAGCCGCCCACGGCGATCGAGATAACCCATCGCACCGGTGTACGGGCCACGTGGACTTTTTTCAAGTTTCGAGATGATTTCCATACATCGAACCTTTGGACAACCGGTAATGGTTCCACCGGGAAACAACGCCCGAATCGCCACGCCCGGGGTGACGTCATTACGCAGCAAGCCACGCACGTTGGATACGATGTGGTGTACGTGCGCATAGCTCTCGAGCACCATCCATTCGTCGACCTCGACCGTACCGCCGCGACAGATGCGACCGAGGTCGTTGCGTTCGAGATCGATCAGCATCGTGTGTTCGGCCCGTTCTTTCGGGTGTGCAATCAGTTCCTCCGAAAGTGCCCGGTCCTGTGCGTCGTGTCTGCCGCGCGGTCGTGTACCGGCGATCGGACGCGTCTCTGCGACGCCGTCGCTGAGCCTCAGCAGTCGCTCCGGAGAACTGCTGATGACGGCCATATCCGCCCACACGAGCAACCCGGCGAACGGCGCCGGGTTGCAACGTCGCAAGCGACGGTACAGCAACGCGGGTGTCCACGACCGGGACAACATACCAGTCCAGCAACGCGCGAGGTTTGCCTGGAACACATCGCCCTCGTAGATGTATTCGAGTGCCGCCTCGACGGCTTCCAGATAAGTCGCCGATGGTTCTTCGACACAGGCGTCGACCAATACGGGTGAATCGGGTTCATCGAGTTTGATGCGTTCGGATGCTTGCAGGTCGTCTTCAATCCTCGACAGCAAATCGGCGGCGTCGGACTCGCAGACGATGATCGTTTCTTCTGAAACATGGTCGAATATGACCGCCGCTTTTGAACGCACGGCCAGTGCAACCGGAATACCCGGCCATTTCTTCAACGACAGCACCGGCTCGATCTGTTCAGCGAGTTCGTAGCCGAGCAACAGAAACCAGCCCCCCGCAAAAGGCAGATCTGTGTCTACGCCGGCGCGGGCGGATAGGAAAGCGTCGTCGAGTGTCGACAGAAAATCCTGTTTGTCCGAAGCCGCACCGTGCAGACTGCCGTCGGCATCGAGCCACAACGACTCTTCGGGGAACCCGAACAGGAGATCGAAACGATTCCGGGTTGTGTCGGATGCTGCGCTTTCGAGCAAACACGGATAGCGGCCGGGATGTGCCGCGTGGACCGTCGACAGATCGAAACGTGCTTCGATACGCCGGGTTACCAGACTGCAGCGGTTTTGGTTTGTTTCAATCAGTGTTCAGTCGACGCGGCGAAAGATCAGCGAACCGTTCGTTCCGCCGAAACCAAAGGAGTTCGACAACGCGACATCGATGTTCATCTCGCGTGCTTCGTTTGGAACATAGTCCAGATCGCACTCGGGATCCGGGTTGTCGTGGTTGATGGTCGGCGGTGCCACGTTGTCCCGAATCGCAAGTATCGAAAAAATCGCTTCCACTCCGCCCGCAGCACCCAGCAGATGCCCGGTCATCGATTTGGTCGAGCTTACGGCCAGCTTGTACGCAAGGTCGCCAAACGCCTGCTTCACTGCTTCCGACTCCGCTTTGTCCCCGAGGGGTGTCGAAGTACCGTGCGCGTTCAGATAGTCGACGTCTTCCTTTGCAATGCCGGCATCTGACAATGCATTGAGCATGCAGTGACGCGCGCCGGCACCGCTTTCTTGCGGCGCTGTGATGTGATAAGCGTCCGCACTCATTCCAAAACCGACGATCTCGGCGTAGATCGGTGCACCACGTTTCTTTGCGTGCTCGTATTCCTCGATGACGATGACCCCTGCCCCATTGCTGAGTACGAAACCGTCGCGGTCACGGTCCCACGGACGACTGGCGGCTTCCGGATCATCGTTGCGGGTAGATACTGCGCGTGCTGAGCAAAAACCACCGAGCCCCAACGGAGTCATGGCCATCTCGGCACCGCCGGCAACCATCACGTCGGCGTCGCTATAGGCGATCATGCGTGCTGCGACACCGATGTTGTGCGTAGCAGTCGTACAAGCCGTCACGATTGCAATGTTCGGTCCACGCAAATCATGGTGGATCGACAGGTTGCCGGAAATCATGTTGCTGATGCTGGACGGTACAAAGAACGGCGAAATCTTGCGTTGCGATTTCGTTTCGGAGTACGCGACCGCGTTCTTTTCGATCGTCTTCAGACCGCCGATGCCGGCGCCGACCGCAACACCGATCCTTTCGCGGGGTGTGGTGATCTCATCGAATCCGGCATCCTGCATCGCCCGGGAAGAAGCCGCCATACCGTAGTGTATGAACGGATCCATCTTGCGGGCGTCTTTGGGCTTCAGGTATTCGGTGATCTCGAAATTGCGAATTTCGCCACCGAAACGCGTCGGGAACTGGCTGGCATCGAAACTGGTGATCGGGCCTATGCCACTACGACCGGAAACAATGTTGTCCCAGGACGTCTGCACATCGTTGCCGACAGGTGAGACGATCCCGAGACCTGTAACGACGACACGCCGCTTCGACAAAGCGGATACCTCTCAGGATGGGGAAACGAAACAGTGGGTGTTCAGGCGTCCTGACGTTCCTTGACGTAGTCCATGGCCGCGCCGACCGTCGTGATCTTTTCAGCGTCTTCATCCGGAATTTCACACTCGAATTCCTCTTCGAGCGCCATGACGAGTTCGACGGTATCGAGCGAGTCTGCGCCCAGGTCATCGACAAAAGAAGCGTCAGGAACGACTTCCTCTTCTTTCACGCCGAGTTGTTCGGCGACGATTTTCCTCACGCGCTTTTCGATGTTGCTCATTTTCTTCTCTCTCCATTGGAATCGATCTGCGGCACCGACCGCTGCGCGCAGCGGGCGCCATTCTAAGGGAATCGTCAGGGGCATTCTACTGGTGCGGAAACAGCCCCCGGGGCGGCTCAGGTCATGCTCATGCCACCGTTGACATGCAAAGTCTCGCCGGTCACGTAGTTCCCGTCGGGCGTGACCAGAAAGGCGACGGCCGCCGCTATGTCGTCGGTAGAACCGAGGCGATGCAGCGGTATCTGCTGCGCCAGCGCTTCACGTTGTGCCTCGGTCATCGCATCGGTCATGTCGGTCTGGATGAAGCCCGGCGCCACCGTGTTGACCGTGATGTTGCGCGAACCGACCTCCTTCGCCAACGATTTCGTAAATCCGATCAGCCCGGCTTTTGCGGCTGCATAGTTGGCTTGTCCAGGATTACCGATCGTCCCGACGACCGAACCGATACTAACGATGCGACCGCGGCGCGCCTTCATCATTCCGCGCAAACAAGCTTTGCACAACCGAAAGATCGAAGTCAGGTTCGTGTTGATGATCGTGTCCCATTCCTCGGCTTTCATCCGCATCAACAGATTGTCCCGCGTGATGCCGGCATTGTTGACGAGAATGGTCGGCGCACCTTCGTTACCGTTGATGTCTTTCAGCAAAGTCGTGACCGATTCGTCGTTCGATACGTCGAGAACGCAACCACGACCCGAGACACTACGTTGCTTGAACATCGTTGTGATGTTCTTGGCACCCTGTTCGGTGGTCGCGGTTCCGATCACCGTCGCCCCGAGCGCACCGAGTCGCAGCGCAATCGCCTGACCGATGCCACGGCTCGCGCCGGTGACCAACGCAACTTCGTCTGACAGTTTTTTCGTCGTCATGCGGCAACTCCTTCCTTCCAGTCTGTCAGCGCACGGTCGAGTGATTGCGGATCCTGCACCGAGTGCACCGGCATGCGACGTTCAATGCGACGGTTCAAGCCAGCGAGCACTTTCCCGGGACCCAGTTCGAGTACAGCCTCGACGCCGTCGGCTTTTGCCCTGCGGATCGTTTCAACCCAGCGCACGGGACGATACAGCTGTTCTGTCAATGCACGCCGAATTTCGTCCGGTTCGGTGTGCGTCGTCACGTCGACGTTGTGCAACACCGGAATTTCCGGTGTAGCGATATCGACTTCCTCGAGGCGAGTCGCCATCGTTTCGGCGGCTGGGCGCATCAACGCACAGTGCGAAGGCACACTGACACTCAGCGGGATTACGCGTTTCGCGCCTGCTGCTCTTGCCCGTTCGCCTGCCAGTTCCACCGCGGCCTTTTCACCGGCGATGACGACTTGTCCGGGTGCGTTGTAGTTGACCGCTTCGACCACGCCTGCCGAAGCTGCTTCGGTGCAAGAGGAGCGTACCGCGTCGTCGTCGAGTCCGATCAGCGCTGCCATCGCACCGGCACCTTGCGGAACCGCGTTCTGCATGCTTGTAGCACGGAAAACCACCAAATCGATCGCGTCTGCGAATTCCAACGCCCCGGCACAGACTAATGCTGTGTATTCGCCCAGACTGTGACCGGCGAGCACGGCAGGTACAGCACCCGAGTTGTCCCGCCAGACACGCCACACGGCAACCCCGGCGGTCAGTAAAGCTGGCTGCGTGCGAACCGTCGTGTTCAGATCGCCTTCGGGGCCGTCCTGTACCAGACGCCACAAGTCATATCCGAGAATGCCTGACGCGGTTTCGAATGTTTCGTGTACCGACGGATGTTGGGCCGCCAAAGCGCCGAGCATTCCAACCGACTGGGCGCCCTGCCCCGGGAACACGCCGATCAATTTCATGGTCCGGTTTCCTGCGGGGATGGAGCGGCGATTATACGCATGCTGCGGCGCGTTGCCGCAGCGTGAACCAGAGCCCGGCGAGCAATCCACCGACCGTACCGTACAGGTGCGCGTCCACGACGACCGGCCCACCGGCGGCCTCGGCCGTAAACGGCAAAGCGCCACCGAACTGTTCCCAGACGAGTTTTGCGGCGAGACCGACAGCAAGCGCCCACGCTTCCCAGGCGCCTTCCTGTATCCAGCGCAACACACCGGCCGCCATCAGACCATGCAGCAGGCCGGACAAGCCGACATACCAGTGCAACTGTGGATTCAACCACAGGAAACCAGTGTCCATCGCTGCGACACTGGCGAAGATGATCCAGATCCATTCATGCAGCTTGTAGTCGCGCCGGAACAACAACCAGACCAGGGCAAGCCCGGCCAGATTCAGGGCCAGGTGACCCGGGTTCAAATGGGTCACGTGCCCAGTCAGAAGACGCCACCATTCTCCGTCGAGTACGCCCTCACGTGCATAGCGGAACAGTTCACGCGCGCCGTTGCCAAACAGTTCAATGACCACCGCCAAAACGGCCAGTATGAGCGCCGGACTGTCTCCTGAGAGCGACAAACCGGACCCGAAGATCCCTGCTTTTCGAGCTTTGGACATGGGGTTGTCTGATATCATTATTTTTTGGGATGTTAGCAGGTCTTTTATGACCGGGAACGGAAGTCAGATGGAAAGCGAAACGCGCAAACAATTTCGCCAGAGCCGCGGTTTTACGCTGATAGAATTGCTGGTCGTCATCGTCATCATGGGAATACTCGCTGCGTTAGTCGTGCCCAATCTCTTGACAAAACCGGACGAAGCAAAGGTCGCCGCCGCAAAATCGCAGTTGCGCACCTTCGAGACAGCGCTCAGCATCTACTACATGGATCACGGAGACTATCCCG
>JAZFZN010000119.1:0-7474 GCA_036475515.1 Gammaproteobacteria bacterium | reverse complement strand
CAAGGAATGATCGTATCGGCGCTATCCGGTCTTGTCTGAGTCCTCCGACCCGTCGGATTCCGCCCTCAAGGCGGGCTCGTCGGACATTGCCGATTCGTCCACCGCGGAGTCCTCCAGTTGTTCATCGGAAGGCTCGGTTTCTTCGGTCTCTTCAGTTTCGGATTCGCCGGCGTCCGCGTTTGCAACAACAACCGATTCGAGTGGGGCGGCGGCTTCTTCGTGACCGCCGGCCCTGGCCATCTCGAGTGCGGTTTTGCCGTCGTCGCTGACGACGGTCGGATCTGCCCCGGCTTCGAGCAACAGTTCCACGATCTCTGTCAGTCCGTGGGCCGCAGCCTGGTGCAGCGGTGTCCAGCCGCCGTGCTGGGCCGCGTTGGTCTTTGCCCCATTTTCGATCAGGACTCTCACCATCTCCAGAGCGACGTCGGGATTGCGGTGCGCGACGGCGGAATGTATCGGTCGGACCTTCATCTTGTTGCTGGACGCAAGGTTGGGGTCTGCCCCGAGTTCGAGGAGCATGTTCAGAATGGCCAGATGCCCGAAGAATGCCGCGAGCCCGAGCAGGGTGAAACCGTCTTCGTAACGCATGTGCACGATCGAAGGTTTCTGTTCCAGCAAACCACGCGTCCGGTCCTTGAGACCGAGCGCACAGGCTTCGAAAACGTCGAGTACGATCGGCGCACGCAACAGTTCCTTCGCGATCTCGTTCTGGCCGTGGTATTTGGCGAGCATGATTGCCGTGGCACCATCCGGGTTGCGTTCCTTTGCAATCAACGGATCGGCTTCGAGCAGCCGCACTACGGTCGCACTATCGCCATTGCGGATCGCCTCGAACAACTCTTCGGCGTTACTCACGGATGCCCCCCCTGTCTCGCGTGCCGCGGCAAACGATACACGTCCTTCAACGTGCGAGCCAGATCACAAGCGCGCCGATCGCGATCCCGGCCAGACCGGCGAAACGCAGCACATATCCGGGCTGTTCCAGCCACCAGGACACGAATCTGCCCATGCGTTCGCGTCCGACCAGCAGAATTCCGAGACCCGCAGCGATCAACAGAACACCCAGCGTATAAGCGACGGCGGGTAGCTTCGTCGCCGGGGCTGCGACGATGAAGACGGCACCGAACAACAGGCGGAGCACTGCGGCGATCACGTATCCGGCGTGGTCGAACAGGTAACGGCCGAAAGATCTGATCAGTAGTGGAGCAAACAACGCGACCAGACCCGTGGCGATGATCAGCAGACCGATGGCCGTGATCAGCGTAAGCATCAGCGCGGTTACCCCGTCGTTTTCGGGAGGTTTGTAATCTGTTGCTGGAGCGCTGCGAGTTCCAAATACAAACCACCGGTCGTTATTCCCCAGTGGTCGACTGCACGCAGGAGGTATGCGGCTTCGGGGGCCGGTTCATAGGCACTGACCTTTTCGCGGATGCGGCCGAGACCCTGCGAAATACCGGCTGTGGCATCAGGCGTCCAACCGCATTCCGTTTCGGTGGGATCGATGTCTGCCGACAGTCTGGAGACCAGGTCATCGATTCTCTTGATTACTTCTGCACGACTGACGCGTTTCATCGAAATATCATACCGCGGCCTGAAGATTATGGCTTGTGCGGGCGCGCGAGATAGTCGTGACTCTGCATTTCCTCGAGCCGACTGCGCGTGCGTTCGAATTCGAAAGACAAGCGGTTGCCTGTGTAGATTCGGTCTAGGGGTCGCGTGGCAGATACGATCAGCTTGATACTACGGTCGTAGAATTCATCGACCAGCGCGATGAACCGCCGGGCTTCGTTTTCGCGGTTCCCGTCGAGTGACGGAATACCCGATACGATCACCGTCGCGAAACAACGTGCAATCTCGATGTAGTCGGCCACCGAACGCGGTCCGCCGCAGATTGCGTCGAATCCCAGCCAGATGATTCCGTCTGCGCGGCGCCGGTAAGGGACGATGCGGCCTTCGATCTCGATTTCGCCGCCACGGGTTCCACGTTCCGGCGCGATATCGTCGAAATAAAGCTCGAGGTTTCTGTCGGCGTCGTCGTCAAGAGGTGAATGGTACAGTTCGGCGCGTTCCAGAGCGCGCAACCGGTAGTCGATATCGCTGTCCAGATGCACAACGTCCGTGCTGCCCTTGATCAGATCGATCGCGGGAAGAAACCGCGCCCGCTGTAGTCCGCCTGCGTACAGTTCTTGCGGCGGCACGTTCGAAGTTGCAACCAGTGTCACGCCACGTGCCATCAGTCCATCGAGCAGAGTCCCGAGTATCACCGCGTCGCCGATATCCGACACAAAGAACTCATCGAAACAGAGCACGCGGGCCTTTTCTGCCCAGCGTGCCGCGATGACGTCCAACGGTTTTTCCTGTTGTTCCAGTGTTTTCAATTCTGCGTGAACGTCGTGCATGAAACGGTGGAAATGACGGCGGTGTTTCGCGTCGAAGGGCAGACAGTCGTGGAACAGATCCATCAGCCAGGTCTTGCCGCGTCCGACACCGCCCCAAAGATACAGTCCCCTGACCGGTCTGCGCCTGTATGGGAACAGACGTGTCCAGCCTGATTTCCCGGTATCGGTCAGCTCAGCAAAAACACGATCGAGCTGTGCGACTGCGTGGCGTTGCGCTGCATCCTCGGTAAACCCGCTCGCGATCTGGTCTTCGTAGACCGTTCCCGGTGTGCGCATCAGCTCTTCAGTTCCGCACGGTCTTCAAAGTGCTTCAGCGCCTCGGGGTTTGCGAGTGCGTCGCTGTTTTCTACCGGTTGTCCGTGCACGACGTTGCGGACTGCAAGTTCCGTGATCTTGCCGCTGATCGTGCATGGAATATCGGGAACAGACAGGATTTTCGCAGGTACGTGACGCGGCGTCGTGTTGTCGCGAATCACTCTCCGGATCTTGGCCTCCAGTGCGTCGTCGAGTTCGAGACCGTCGCGCAGCCGCACGAACAGTACCACGCGTACATCGTCGTCCCAGTCCTGACCGATCGCGACGCTCTCGTCCACTTCGTCGAGTTGTTCGACTTGCCGGTAGATCTCCGCAGTGCCAATGCGAACGCCGCCCGGGTTCAGCACCGAGTCGGAACGCCCGTAGATGATCATACCGCCGTGTCTGGTCAGCGCCGCGTAGTCGCCGTGACACCAGACGTTCTCAAATCGGTTGAAATAGGCGTTGTGATACCGGGTTCCGTCCGGGTCGTTCCAGAATCCGACCGGCATCGACGGGAACGGTTTCGTGCAGACGAGTTCACCTTTTTGTTCGACGACCGGTTCCCCGTTCTCGTCATAGATATCCACCGCCATTCCGAGACCACGGCATTGCAGTTCTCCGCGGTACACCGGCAGTACTGGATTGCCGAGCGCAAAGCACGAGATGATATCGGTACCACCCGAAATCGACGAAAGCTGAAGATCGGTTTTGATGTCCCGGTACACGTAGTCGAAGCTCTCCGGTGCAAGTGGCGATCCCGTCGACAACATTGCTCGCAGCCGGCCGAGATCGAATGTTTTTGGTTGGACTTGATGTTTCTCGAGAGCCGATGTGTATTTTGCACTCGTGCCAAAAACCGTGACTCCTTCGTCCTCGACAATACGCCACAACGCGTCGGGTCCGGGGTGGAAGGATGAGCCGTCGTAGAGCACGACCGTTGATCCCAGAGCGAGGCTCGACACCAACCAGTTCCACATCATCCAGCCACAAGTCGTGAAGTAGAATATGACATCGTCGCTCTTCAAGTCGGTATGCAAACCGAGTTCCTTCAAGTGTTGCAGTAAGGTTCCACCAGCACCGTGCACTATGCATTTCGGTTTCCCGGTCGTCCCTGATGAATACATGATGTACAGGGGATGATCGAAGGCGACTGGGCGGAAGTTCAGTTTGCTGGTGTCTTCGAGAAAATCATCGATCGAGACTGCTGCACGAATCCCTCCGATGGGCGGTTCGGTGTCGAGAAACGGGACTACGACGACCCGTTCGATCGATTCGATGGCATTGGCGATGCGTCGTACGCGATCCAGCGTCTCGATCCGCTTGCCGCCGTACTGGTAGCCGTCGACGGCAAACAGGACTTTCGGTTCGATCTGACCGAAGCGATCCAGTACGCCCTGAAAACCGAAATCCGGAGAACAGGATGAAAAAACGGCGCCAATACTGCTCGTTGCAAGCATCGCCACCACGGTATCGATGTGATTCGGCATGAAAGCCGCAACCCGGTCGCCGGGTTGTACGCCACAGCTGCTCAGTCCAGCGGCCGTCGCGGCGACCCGGGCACGCAAATCGTGATAGCTGAGGGCTTCACGTCTCCCGCGTTCGTCGCGAAACACGAGCGCGGTGCGCGCGTCATCGTAGCGCAACAGGTTTTCTGCAAAGTTCAGTTCGCAGCCTGGAAACCATTTTGCACCCGGCATCTGCGCGCTGTCGACGACCGCTTCATCCCAGTGTTTTCGCATGCGAACGTCGAAGAACCGACAGATCAGCGGCCAGAACACATCGTTGTGTTGAACCGACCAGCGATACAGGTCGTCGTAGTCGCTGAACGACGGATCGCCGTGTCGGGCGACGAAGTTCATGAACGACGTCATCGTCGTCCCGGCGATGCGTTCCGCGGAGGGGGTCCAGATAGGGGTCGTCATTCCTGCCTGTCGTTGCCGGTTGCAAGTTCCGCGGTCAGACGAAATGCCCGCCAGCCCGACCAGCTACCGACGCCCAGGGCGAGTACCGCGATGGGCCCCCAGAAACGAGTGTTGGATGCTTCGCGAAGGCCGTCGTATGAAAACACCGCGTGCAACAGACCGAGCATCGCGAAAGCGCCGACTGCGAGACAGGCACCGGCGACGATCGCCCAGGCCGTTACCTTGGCTTGAGTGCGCATGCCTCAGAGGTTTTGATAGTTCGGACCGGATCCACCCTCCGGCGGCACCCAGTCGATAATTTCGTACGGGTCTTTGATGTCGCAAGCCTTGCAATGCACACAGTTCGCAGCGTTGATTTGTAGGCGCTTGCCGTTATCGTCCTCGACGATTTCATAGACCTGTACGGGGCAGAAACGCATGCAAGGGTTGCCATATTCCTCTGCGCACCGCGTTATACACACAGAGGTATCGCGTACTTTCAGATGTACGGGTTGGTTTTCATCGTGTGTTGTAGCCGAAAGATAAACCGATGCAAGCCGATCGCGTGGCGGCAGTTCGCGATCGGTGTCCCATTGATAATCGATTTCCTTGTGGCGGCTTTTTTTCTTGAGGCCCGAGAAGTCATCGTGGTTCTCGAGGGTCCACGGAAGTTTTCCAAGAGTCACCGTTTCCAGTGCGGCATTCGCCAGACCGAACCACAAGCCTTTGCGGAATCCCGGTCGGATGTTGCGCACCTTGTGCAATTCCCGTGCTGCCGCCGACTTCCGAAAGTGCTGGTCGTAGCCTTCCGACGTCTCCGCCGTGCTGTAGTGTTCCGCGGCGAATATGCCGCTCTGTAGCGCCAGGTGTATTCCCTTTATCTTGGGGACATTCAGCGTCCCGGCGGCATCGCCGATCAACATCGCGCCCGGCATCTCCATCTTCGGAAGGGACTGAAGCCCGCCTTCGATCAGGGCACGGGCGCCGGCCGACACGATCTCGCCACCCTCGAGCAGGCTTTTCACACTCGGGTGGTTCTTGAACTGTTGAAACGCTTCGAAGGGACGAAAATCCGGGTCTTCGTAGTCCAGTCCCACCACGAAGCCCACGTATACACGGTCGGCGTCGAGGTGATAAACGAAGCTGCCCCCGTAGGTTCTGGAATCCAGTGGCCAGCCGATCGTGTGCTGGATCAGACCCGGTCGCGCGCGTCCCGCCGGTAACTGCCAGAGTTCCTTGAGACCGAGCCCGTAGGTCTGCGGTGAGCTGTCTGCATCGAGTTCGAAACGACGGATCAGTTGTTTCGAGAGGCTGCCGCGGCACCCCTCCGCGAGTATCGTTGTCTTTGCATGGATATCGACACCCGGCTGGTAGTTCGGACTGTGCGAACCGTCCGCGTTGACACCCATGTCTCCACTGCGAACACCGCGCACGCCTCCGTCCGCACCGAACAACGTTTCCACGCCCGCGAATCCCGGGAACACATCGACCTCGAGCGATTCGGCGTGTTCGGCAAGTCGTCTGCACAAAGCACCGAGTGAAACAATGTAGTTGCCGTGGTTGTTCATCTGTGGCGGGTTCATCAGACGAATGCGTTTGGTCTTCGTCAACAACGCGAATTCATCGCGTTGCGCGGGCACCCAAATGTCAGGCGGGTTATCTTTCCAATCGGGAAGAATAGTTTCGAGGGCATCCGGTTCGAGTACCGCTCCGGACAAGGATTGCGCACCGATCTCGGATGCCTTTTCGAGCACGGCAACGCTCAGTTCCGGTTTAAGCTGCTTCAACCGGATCGCGCAAGCCAGGCCCGCCGGGCCGCCACCGACGATGACGACGTCATACTCCATTACATCGTGTTCGCTCATGTCGTCATCATAGCAGCGTGTTGTTAATGCGGTGGTGTCCGGTCCCGGGTGCTGAACGGCGGCACATCGCGCCGTCCGTTCCAGACCGGCACTACAATGATGAACGTTGCTGACTACTTGGGCTGCATGCGGATGCCACCGTCGAGTCTGACCGTCGTGCCGTTCAGCATCGGTGTCTCATAGATCGTCCGCACCATGCTCGCAAATTCGTCCGGTCGACCGAGTCGCGGCGGAAACGGCACCTGTGCACCGAGCGAATCCTGCACTTCCTGTGGCAGACCGGCCATCATCGGTGTCATGAAAATACCCGGTGCGACCGCGACAACACGAACGCCGATGCGTGCAAACTCGCGCGCGAGTGGCAGAGTCATACCGACGATACCGCCTTTCGAAGCGGAGTAGGCAGCCTGGCCGATCTGACCTTCGAACGCGGCAATCGAGGCCGTCGACACGATGACACCGCGTTCGCCTTCGTCGTTGGGTTCATTGTTCTGCATGACCGAAGCAGCTGCCTTGGTCAGCAGGAACGAACCGATCAGGTTGACCTCGATCACCTTCGCAAAATAGTCACCGGGCATCGGCCCTGCGCGCCCGAGTACACGACCGGTGCCGATGATTCCGGCGCAATTGACGGCGAGTGTCAGCGAACCGAAGCGTTTCGCGGCTTGTTCGACAGCGCTGTCAACCGCTTTTTCGTCCGATACGTCGGTGTGGACAAACACGGCGCGGTCGCCGAGTTTCTGCGCCGCTTGCTGCCCCTGATCTTCGTTGATGTCCAGCATTGCGACCCGGCCACCCGCAGCTATGACACTTTCGCTCACCGCTTGACCGAGACCCGAGGCGCCGCCCGAAACGATGGCGCTGACCGATTCGAAATTCATACTTTTCAGCTCCTTAAAAACCGGGGTCAGAGAGTAATTTTTAAGTCGTTGATTTTTATGCGTCCAGAAAGTGGTGGACTGTTTTGTCTTAGTGTGAATACAGAAAAATCAACGACTTAAAAATTACTCTC
>JAZFZN010000118.1:0-5812 GCA_036475515.1 Gammaproteobacteria bacterium | reverse complement strand
GCGCAGCGATCGGCAACCCATCACGCAGCAGTACGCGATTCGCTGCGATCGCAGGAACCTTTTCACCAGGGGTCACGATACCCGCAAGATTCAACGGATCGGCCGCCGAAATCACGACGATGTCGCCGGTTGATTCCCTCTTTCGTGCCGCCCGCAACGCTCCGATTGCCTCGGGGAGCGCGAACTGTTCCCCGGAGAAACCATCGACGTAGCGACCACCACGGATTTCGCCACGTGCCTCCATACGTCGTAATGCATACAACAACTCACGCCACGGCGGCAGGTTCGACTCACGTTCGAGCAATCGCCTGAACACGATGCCATATCGCCGCAGCAATGCGCGTGCGACACAGCAGAGTTGTTCAAACTGCTCGTCGGCGGAGGGTGCTTCGGTTTTCTTGTTTGTTCTGAGCAACGCCCAGCGACCGGCGCGGTCGACCGCCGGCACCCCGGGCCGACGCCGTTGTCTGTCCAGGGCCGGTCTGCGGTTCGACGGTGTGATCAGCGCGCGCAGCCCCGCAAAGCTGTCCGAAGTGACTTTGCCCAGCGCGACCAGTTCACCGAGCGCTTCCTCGAGTTGGGTTGGCAACAGTGCGGTACCGCTTTTCAGTTCAGAGAAAAACGACGCACCATTCTGTTCGAGAAACTCCGTGACCCGCTGCGCCGTTGAACCGGGTTTCGCTGCGCCACCGTTTTGTGCGAACTCCCGCCAGATACCGACGGCCTCGCGATCGACCAGACTGATCGGCGTCGAACGCACCGGCGCCGCTCGGCTTTCGGCATGGGCCATCGGTACACCCAACCGTAACCAGGCGATCTCGCCGGTCGCACACAGGGCATCGAGCATGCCGCCGTGATAGAGCCGCATGCGTGCGGGCAGCAACTCGGATTCCCAGGACACCGCGGACGCCTGAAAGCCTTCCAGTTGTCTGACCACGGCGCCCAGTGCTTCTGCACCTTCGGCCGGTTCGTCCAGATGATGCCAACGCACCAGGAACTTCATGAAATCGGCCGGACTGACGGCTTCGATCTCGCTCCGCAACCGCCGGATCGTGTAGCGATGGATGCGCGCCAGCAAACGACGCTCGCACCATTGCTCGCCGGCACCGGGATCGAACTGTCCGCGCACGGCAAATCCGTCGCCCTCGAGTTTCAACAACACCGACTCCGTATCGGTTTTCGAAAGCGCCAGCGGTTCACCGAGCGCTTGTGCGGTTACCGGTCCGCTGCCTTCGAGTCGGCTGCGCAGAATTTCGACCAGCGCACCTTCGCGTTGCGGTCGTTGCCCGCGCACGAACGCATCGATCGCGGGTTTTGGTTTCGCGTTCGGGATCAGTGCTTCAAGTTCAGCGAGGCGTTCCGCCGCAACCCACAGGCGCCCGCCACCCGAAACCTCCAGCACGGTGGCCCGTCGGGTTTCGATCAGTTCATCGAGCAGATGATGGATGCCGAATGCCTGTTCGGGCAGTTCGTCGGTGGTGCGGCGGTCCAGTGCTTCTCGTTCGGTCATGAAACCGAGCCAGCACAACGCATCGTGCAACTCATCGGCGGTCCGTGACAACGGCCAGACTTCTTCGCGCACACGTTTGATCGCTTCCGGATCGAGACGCGACAGTTCTGCGGCGTCTCCCGGATCGGTGAAGCGGCGTGCCTGAACGGCCAGCGTGCGGCGTTCTTCAGCCGGTGCATCGTCGAGAAATGCATATGGCCGTGCACCGATAATCTCCTGCGACAACGGCGAAGGTCCGGTCAGGTCACGGGTAAGAACCTCTATTTCGTTGTTTTCGAGTCTCTTCAACAACGCAAGACAACCGTCGACGTCCATGACCTCGTGCAGACAGTCATCGATCGTTTGATTGACCAATGGGTGATCCGGAATTTCACGTGCACCGGCGACGTTTTCTATGCAGGCCAAACCGTCCGGAAACACCAGCGCCATCAAGTCCTCTGAATCCGTGCGTTGAAACTGTGCAGGGACACGTTTGCCGTTGCGGTTGCGTTGTACCGCCAGTGCAGTCGTCGTCACCCAACGCCAGCGTGTTGCAAACATCGGTGCATCCAGCAAGGCCTGTATGAGCACATCGCGTGCGCTGGCGCTGTGTAAATACGAACGCACTTCCTCGAGCGGGAAACTGTGTGTCGCACCGAGTGACAACACGATGCTGTCTTCGAGTGCCGCCGCCTGCAGTTCGAAATTGAACTTGCGACAGAAGCGTTTGCGCAAAGCCAGACCCCAGGCGCGATTCACACGCGAACCATAGGGCGCATGGATGACCAGATGCATGTCGCCGGCTTCGTCAAAAAACCGTTCGAAAACAATGCGTTCGCGTGTCGGTAGCAAACCGAGTGCGGCTTTTGCACTGGCCGCGTACTCGGCGAGTTGTTGTGCGGCGGCGGGTTCAACAGACAGATCGTCGCGCAACCACGCGACGGCGGCATCCAGGCCGGTGTCGAGTCGTTCATCGAGTTCGGCACGCAGACGTGAAACCGCCTGCGACAACTCATCGCTGCGTCCCGGCGCTTCGCCGACCCAGAATGGAATGTTCGGTGGTTGACCTTTTGCATCCTCGACATGCACTTTGCCCTGTTGCACACGCAGGATCCGGTATGACGTGTTGCCGAGTTGAAAGATGTCGCCCGGTAGCGACTCGAACGCAAAATCTTCGTTCAAGGTTCCGATCGAAAGACCGGATGGCGACAACACGACGTCGTAGTCGAACTGATCGGGGATCGCACCTCCGTTCATGATCGAGACCAGGCGTGCATTGCGACGACCGCGCAGGCGTCCGTTGACCGCATCGTGGTGCAGGTAAGCACCGCGTCGGCCACGTCGTGTCGCAAAACCCTGCGCGAGCATGTTGACGATGTCATCGAATTCCAGGCGCTGGAGCTCGCGGTAAGGCCACGCGCGTCGCAGGGTATTGAACAGTTCGTTTTCATCCCACTCCCGGTTCGCGACTTCGGCGACGATCTGTTGTGCCAGCACATCGCGGGGTCGATCGGGGATGTGAATGCGATCGAGCTCGCCACGACGAGCGGCGTCGAACAGAGCGACCGATTCGACGAGATCGTCCCGCGATAGCGGAAACAGACGCCCCTTCGGGGTCTTGTCAACGGAATGGCCGGAACGCCCGACGCGTTGCAGGAATGCGGAAATCGAACGTGGTGAACCGAGCTGACAGACCAGGTCGACGTCACCGATGTCGATGCCGAGTTCCAGCGATGCGGTCGCGACCAGCGCGCGTAACTGACCCGCCTTCAGTCGTTGTTCGGCGTACAGTCGGTGTTTGCGCGCCAGGGACCCATGGTGAGAGGTGACGTGTTCTTCGCCGATGCGTTCCGCCAGATGGCGGGCAACGCGTTCGGCAAGCCGTCGTGTGTTGACGAAAATCAGCGTCGTATTGTGTTCTTCGACCAGACGCGTGAGCTTTTCGTACAACTCGTCCCACACTTCGATCGCCATGACGGCTTCGAGTGGCGACGACGGCACTACGATCGCAAGGTCGCGTTCGCGGTCGTGCCCCGTGTCGATGATCGTGCAATCGTCGCTCCGGTCACCGAGCAGAAAACGCGCCATGTTCTCGATCGGTTTTTGCGTGGCCGATAGACCGATGCGCATCAGACGCCTTTCACACAACGCCTCCAGGCGTTCCAGTGACAAACTCAAATGCGCACCGCGCTTGTTGCCGGCGACTGCGTGAATTTCGTCGACGATGACTTCACGCACGGTCGACAACATGCGTCGTCCGGATTCGGAGGTCAGCAGGATGTACAGCGACTCGGGTGTCGTTACCAGTATGTGTGGTGGTTGGCGCCGCGCGCGCGCGCGTTCGTGTTGCGGCGTATCGCCGGTGCGCACCCAAGCCCGTACATCGACGTCCGGTTGACCCTGCATCAGCAACTCGTCGCGGATTCCGGTCAGAGGTTCCTGGAGGTTTTTCTGGATGTCGTGGGACAACGCCTTCAGCGGCGAGACGTACAACACGCGTGTTTCGTCCGGCAAACCACGCTCCAGCCCTTCGCGAACCAGCGAGTCGATCGCTGACAGAAATGCGGCGAGTGTCTTGCCAGAACCGGTCGGTGCAGCCAGCAGGACGTTCTTGCCCTCGCGGATCGCGGGCCACGCTTCACGTTGAACGTCGGTCGGCTGAACAAAACGACGTGCGAACCACGCCGCCACCGACGGATGGAAAGAATCGACAGGCATGTTGTTAGTCTAAACGGCGTACGGGTTTTTTGCTCAGTCTCCAGGACCGGCTTCAGAACCCGGTGCTGCTAACGCCAGCGGCTGACACCGACACTAACGTGTCCGTGGTCCCCGACCGGGACTCCGACGCTCATTCCGACGCCGACGTTACCGGAACACCCGGTCAGCATCAGGCAGGCCAGGAGCGGCGCTATGAACATCAATCTTTTGAACAACTTGCGCATCTTCACAAACTCCCGGTTTGAAGCGGCCATTTCTGCAATGCCAATACGGCTCCGGATGGATCGGTAACCAGCGCCAGCGTGCCTTCACGGACTTCAGGCGTTGGCGCGATCAATACTTCGCCACCCAATGACTCAACACGGGCAGCGACGGCAGCCGGATCCGAAACTGCGAAGAAGGTGAGCCATTCCGGTTCCCAGCCGTCCATCGGATTGTGAAAAATCCCGGCACGCCTGATCCCGTCGTTCTCCAACATGACGTATTCGCCGCCCCTGCGTTCGATGGTTTTCGTCTGGTATCCAACGACCGCGCTGTAGAACACAGCGGCTGCATCAACGTCACTCGCGAGCAATTCGGTCCACACCACACGACCGGGTTTCGCGGCTGTTGTTGCATCGTCCGGGTCGCCGATGTCGCTGCTCGCCAGACCAATGACCGCACCCTGTGGATCAATGATCGCAGCCACTCGGCCCAACGAAACATCGCGGACCGACACGGCAACCGTGCCGCCCCTCTCTGTCGTACGCCGCACGGCGGCATCGACGTCGCCAACCGACGCATAGGGCAACCAACGTGAGATGTCTGAACCGTCCGCAGGGGGTGCCATCGGCACGATCCCCGCGACGTAGACACCGCCCGACTTCGCCAGCGTGTAGTCATTGCCCCGCGCTCCGGTCGACTCCTCGAAAGTCCAGCCAAACAGACCCGAGTAAAACCTCGTGGCGGCTCCGATGTCCTCGGTGATCAGGTCGTGCCAGATAAACTTCCCGATCAGCGGTTTTTCCGAGAACGACATCTCGGACACATCGGGTGTGCCAGCCGTCGTACAGGCAGCCAACCCGGCGACCAGGACCAGCGGGTATAGGAATTGCGGTAACTTCATGAACGATTTCCCGATATCGGTGAAAGCCGGAGTATAAAAAGAATCGGCACCTTTTTGTGGAACTTGATCACCAGGCACTGCCGACAATGAATTGGCCTTCACCAAGATCCTGGTGAAAGACATTGCAGGTCTGCGCGTAGCAGTCGTCGCGACCGACCAGGAAACACGTGACTCCGATCCGGTCGAACAAATAAGTTGAACGCAAGTTGAAAAGACCGACGCGGTCGTGAACACCGCGCCGGCCCCGAAAGAGAATTACTCGACTTGTACCATCACCGGGTCCCAGAACGACCCGTCTCGTTGTGCTTCTTCAGTGGCGTGCAGGTCGACTTTTGCACCAAGGACGTAGGTCTTACCGGCTTCGATGTCCAGCTTGATGTCCTTGGTGTAGATCTGACCTTCTGTGAAGCGCATGTTCTCACCCCACTCAGGGTTGAACACGAGGCTGATCGATATTGTGTGCTCACCGGCATCGATCCGATGGTTTCCACCGGTGGTCA
>JAZFZN010000117.1:0-3746 GCA_036475515.1 Gammaproteobacteria bacterium | reverse complement strand
TTCCTGGCTCGCCTCGCGCACGGTATGGCCGACGACCTGTTGGCGACCCTGTGTCTGGCCAGCGACGCGCCGATCGCGGTGGCGCCGGCGATGAACCGGGTCATGTGGACCAAGCCGGCGACACAGGCCAATGTTGCGACGCTGACCGACCGGGGTGTGACCATCCTCGGTCCCGGTGAGGGCAACCAGGCCTGCGGCGAGACTGGACCGGGACGCATGTTTGAGCCTGTGCAACTGGTGGATTCGATTGACCCACTCCTTGCAGCCTGACTCCTTGTCAGGACTGACCGTGATGGTGACAGCCGGCCCGACCCGCGAGGCGATCGATCCTGTCCGTTTCATCAGCAACCGCAGCTCCGGAAAAATGGGTTTTGCCGTCGCTGAAGCGGCGGCCGCAGCCGGTGCCCACGTCATCCTGGTCAGCGGTCCGGTTTCGCTGGATACACCGAAAGGTATCCGTGAACGCGTCGACGTCGAGAGCGCACAGCAGATGTACCACGCCGTACACCAACGCATCGCCGAAATAGATGTGTTCATCTCAGCGGCAGCGGTGGCGGATTACCGGCCCGAACGCCCGGCGAACCAGAAAATCCAAAAAACCGAGAACCACCTCGAACTGCGGCTTGTGCGTGCGCCGGATATCGTCACGAGTGTCGCGATCCTGACAGACGGCCCGTTCACCGTCGGGTTTGCCGCCGAAACGGAGAACCTCGAAGTCAATGCGCTCGACAAGCTCGCGCGCAAACAACTCGATATGATTGCCGCAAACCGCGTCGGCTCGACTGAGGGTTTCGATACCGACGACAACGCGCTGATTGTGTTCTGGCCCGGAGGTATGCGGGCATTTTCCAAAGCATCAAAGGAAGAGCTTGCGATCAAACTCATCGCGCTCGTCGCCGAGCGTTGCAAAGTGCAAGCAAAGGTTCACGGAGTGACCGGGTGAGAGCGATACAGTTAAAAGTTCTGGATGAACGTCTCGGAAAAGAATTTCCACTGCCGCGCTACGCGACCGCCGGCTCGGCCGGAATGGATGTGCGTGCGTTGATCGATGAATCACTGACACTGCAACCGGGCGATACGGCACTGGTGCCAACCGGTTTTTCGATACACGTCGAGGACCCGTCGTTGTGTGCCGTCCTGCTGCCGCGCTCGGGTCTGGGGCACAAACACGGACTGGTACTCGGAAACCTGACGGGTCTGATCGATTCGGACTACCAGGGACAGGTATTTGTGTCCTGCTGGAATCGTGGCAAAGAACCCGTGGTTATCGAGCCGGGCGACCGGATAGCGCAAATGGTGTTTGTACCGATCGCACAAACAGTCTTCGAAGTGGTCGAGGAGTTTGATGAGTCCGAACGCGGCGCCGGTGGCTTCGGCCATTCAGGCCGGTGCTGAGAGGGTCCTTACTTACCGGATCCCTTTTAGTTCTTTGAAGCGCTTGATGTCCTTGCTGTAGCCCGCATCGATCGCGCTGAGTTCTTCAACGAACAAACTACGGTCGGCTTCGTGCCGTGCGAGCGCCTCCCGGGTGAGTTCGATATCTTCGATTAGCCACGGCACGTCGTTGCCATCCTGCTGCGACCGCTTCACGCTTTCATTAGTCCGCTGCAGGCGTTCGTGGGCGTCGCGGATGTAGCGGTCGGTAATGGCGATTCGTGCGGTAATGGAGGCCATCCGGGCATCGCGTACGTATTCGATGTCGGACACATCGCTGAAAGAAGCGAGCAGGATCCGGTCGCGCCGCCTGCGGGCGTCGATTTCCTGCCGACTGGACAGCTGGGCAGCTGCTTCTCGGGCTGCGGCTGCTCGCTGTTCCGGGGTTTTCTCGGCCTCGCGGACTTCGATCGGTACCGCGTACTCATTCAGTACCTGACGTTCGGTCTTGGAATACTCAGGGGGGACATAGTCGCCGTAGTGAACGATGCCGTTCGCGTCGACCCACTTGTAGGAGCGATGGTCTTCCTCGGCGAGTACCGCGGCCGGAAGAATTAGAAGAATTACCAGTGCTAGTGCGAAAACGGTTCTCATGCTGGCTTTTTTAACATTCTCCAGATCGTAAATCTGCGATCCAGTCCTCATCGGGCGGATCATGCCTCAGGCCCCGTAGCGGTGCCGATAGTCCCGAAGCGCCGCCAGCACAGGCTCAGAGCCGGAATCGGCCTCCAGATGATCGATCAGGTCGGCGAGTTGCGCGATGCTGATGACCGGGACCTCCAGAGCCGTCTCGACCTCGGCGATCGCCGAGAATTCGCCCGATCCACGCTCCTGACGGTCCAGCGCGATGACCACTCCGGCCGGGGTCGCCCCCGCGGCGCGGATCAGCTCGACCGAGTGCCGGATTGCCGTGCCGGCTGTGATGACGTCGTCGACAATCAGGACACGGCCCTGGAGTAGTGCGCCGACGATCGCGCCGCCTTCTCCATGGTCCTTGGCCTCCTTGCGGTCGAATGCATACGGCACGTCGATCCCGTGTCCGTCGGCCAGCGCGCAGGCGGTTGCAGCTGCCAGCGGGATGCCTTTGTACGCCGGGCCGAACAGCATGTCGAATTCGACTTCTGATTCGACGATCGCTTCCGCGTAGAAACGACCCAGTCGTGACAATGCCGCACCCGTGTTGAACAAACCCGCATTGAAAAAATAGGGGCTGGTTCGTCCTGATTTCAGCGTGAACTCGCCGAAACGCAGTACACCATTGTCCATCGCAAGCTTGAGGAACTCGTGTTTGTAATCCCGCATCGGGTCCTCTGCATTGGGCGCCGGTTCGGTATGATAGCGCCCGTGACCGGAACTGCTACCCAAAATGCGCATCATTACTTTGAATGTAAACGGAATTCGCGCGGCAGCGAAGAAAGGTCTGTTTGACTGGTTGCACGAACAGAAAGCCGACGTTATCTGCTTGCAGGAAACAAAAGCACAGACCGGGCAGCTTCCGGATCCGGTGTTCAATCCCGCCGGCTATTATCGCTATTTTGCTGATGCCGAGAAGCGAGGCTACAGCGGTGTCGGCATCTACACACGGAAAGAACCTGACACCGTGGTCACCAATCTCGAAAAGGAAACCGGGGACTCTGCCTGGCGGGAGTTTGACCACGAAGGCCGTTATCTGGAAGCACGGTTCGATGGTCTGAGTGTTGTTTCGTTGTACGCACCGTCCGGTTCGTCCAGTGAGCATCGGCAGGCATCGAAGTTTCGATACCTCGATCTGTTCATGCCATGGCTGAAGAAGATCAGGCGCAAGAGGCGCGAATACGTGCTTTGCGGCGACTGGAACATCGCACATAAGAAAATCGATCTGAAAAACTGGCGGTCGAACCAGACACATTCCGGTTTTCTCCCCGAGGAGCGCGCCTGGATGGACGAACTGTTTGGTTCGGTCGGTTTTGTAGACGCATTCCGGTCTGTTGATCCGCGACCCGATCAATACACCTGGTGGTCCAACCGTGGCGAGGCCTGGGCGAAGAACGTCGGGTGGCGTATCGATTACCATGTCGTCACGCCGGCATTGGGTGACAGGGTGACCAGCGCCTCTATATTCAAGGACAGGCGATTTTCTGATCATGCACCGCTGACGATGGACTACGAGCTCGAATGATATGAACCAAAGTCCATGAACGAACGGGCGTTCGCAGAGACGACTTTCTGGCAGAAGCTCTTCAACCGGCGGATGCTGATCTGCATCTTTACCGGTTTCATTTCCGGCCTACCCCTCTACGTACTGTACCAGCTGATCCCCGCTTGGTTGCGGA
>JAZFZN010000116.1:0-3645 GCA_036475515.1 Gammaproteobacteria bacterium | reverse complement strand
TCAACCGGATGGATCAAACGTATCGTGCGTTCGTTGGGATTAGAATCCATCGCTTCTTGGCGTTGGGCGAGTTCGTCAAGCCACTCCAGTGCTTTCTCGATCTGAGGGTTGTTGATACCTGCTTCTTCGAGCTCGACCTGTAGCGTACCCCGATCCGAGTCCGGGAGCTCTTCCTCATCCATGTAGGTTTCGAACAGGTACATCAAGACGTCGAGTACCGTTTCTTTCATGAACTCCAATCCCCCTCAATTATTCCGCGTGCGCCGCGTATACCCTCCACCCGGCGCGGATACGACGTGTCCATGAAGCTCTAGGATCAGGAGCATGGAGGAAACAACATCGGCCGTCAATCCGGTGCGTTCGACGATTCGGTCAGCTCGGGTCGGATCAAAGCCAATAGCATCAAGCACTTTGACATAGTCCGGGTCATTCAGCATGTCGGTATCCGTCGTTTTCCGGCCTTCCGCCTGCGGGCGTATTTCCGCACGAACACTACCGAGCAGCGGCCCGAGTTCTTCGAAAATGTGATCGGCTGATTCGACGAGTTTGGCTCCGTCGCGGATCAGTCGATGGCAGCCTTTCGATAACGGGTTATGTATCGAACCGGGTACGGCAAAAACCTCGCGGCCCTGTTCAACCGCTTGTCTGGCCGTGATCAACGAACCCGAACGTTGTGCCGCCTCGACGACGAGCGTCCCGAGAGACAGCCCACTGATGATCCGGTTGCGCATCGGAAAGTTCTCCCGCCGTGGCCGCGTTGCCGGCGGGAATTCCGAAACGAGTGCACCTTCCTTCGCAATCTCTGTTGCCAGTTCGCGATTGTCGCGTGGGTAGACGGTGTCGAGACCGGTACCACAGACCGCAATCGTCAGACCGCTGGCGGCCAGCGCGCCGCGGTGTGCGGCGGTGTCGATACCGAGTGCGAGGCCACTGGTAATCGCCAGACCCCGAGACGCGAGGTGAGCGGAGAACTCAGCGGCGATTTCACGCCCGGTTTCCGTCGGATTTCGGCTGCCGACAATGGCCAGTTGCGGGATCGAAAGTACTTCCGGGTCGCCAAGGACAAAAAGTGCGGCTGGCGGACTCGACGTTTGCTCGAGCAGTTCCGGGAACAGTTCGGAACCGCGTGTGATCAGTTGTACACCACTGTCTCCTAACCACGCCAGATCCTTGTCGAGGGATTTGCTGTCCGGGTTTTTTAGCGCGCCAACAATGGAATCGTCGAGACCGGCAGCAGACAGTTCATGATGTGGTGCCGATATGGTTGCAGCAGCGGTGCCGAAACGTTGTACCAGGATATGAATTGCCGCGCTGCCGATACCCGCTGCGCGTATCAGGGTCATCCATGCGGAAATTTCGTCGCGCTGCATTCCGTTCAGCTCGAGCGGCTCGAAACGGACGTTTGCTTTCGCGCAAAGTCCGCTTTCTCACCGCACGCATCTTTGAGTATTTCCTCTACAGTATTTTCCAAGCATAGCAAAAACTATGCCGCCGGCCCGTTTCAAGAAGCACTCTCCGACAGCACTTAAAACAAAACCGCCGGCCCGTTCCTGGACCGGCGGTCTGTTTGCAGTGTACTCGATGATCAGCCCGGGTTGCGGACGACGTCCATCACGCTGACGACGTCGGTCGAATGCATGATCAGCGCATAACTCAGCTTGTCATATGCACGGAAGATCATCAACTCGCCGATGTGCGTGTCGGGGATCTTCACTTTGCTCGGGCGGATGTTCCCGACGTTGTCTCTGATCTCCGGACCGGAATGGTAGATCGACAACACGTTGCCTGGCTCGAGGCCATGATCGGCGCCGCGATTCAGCACGACGATCTGGTACTGACCTGTCCGGTAGAGCGCATCGATCAGTGAAATGATCCGACCGTCGATCGTTTGCGTCGGCGGCCTCGGTATGAAGTTCATCGGCACGTCGTCGTCGGCAATCGGAATCAGTCGGTCGCCCTGCAGCGCTTCGCGGTCTGTTTCATTCAGAAACACCATCGATGGATCGCCACCGCTTCGCACAGTGCCCTCACCGACATAAATCGCGTTATAGCCGAGAAGCTTTTTCGTGTCCGGATCTACGAGTGCGTTTTCAACATGAACGATGTTGTAACGATCGCCCGGATCCGAGGCGTCGATGCCGCGTACGTAAACGTCGAAACCGGCGCCGGCCGCTAGGTGGCCCTTGGCGTCGACGATGTACGGAAGGTTGTTGATCTCGCTTTTGTCGAGAACGGTCGGACGCGACAGGAATGCGCGTATCGCTTCATAGGGAATCGTCGGAATTGCCTGTTCGAGCATCTCGGCGCGTATCCTTGGCGACAGTTTTTCGAGACCGGCCTGTCTTTCGAGCTGCAGACGCAGTTGCCCGTCGACGTAGACGAGGTTCAGGGTGTCACCCGGATAAATCAGGTGTGGGTTCTCGACCTGCGGGTTGACGTACCAGATCTCCGGCCAGTACCACGGGTCGCGCAGGAACATCTGAGAAATGTCCCACAAGGTGTCGCCGGGTTGGACGACATAGCTGTCCGGATGAGCCGGGTTCAACGGCACAGAAGGCGCCGAACTCCCGACGGCTACCGGCGCAGCGGCAACAGGTGCTGGCGCTGTCTCTGTGTGCCTGCTTTTCGAGACGTGCGGTGCAGCCGGCTCAGCCGGTTCCACAGCAGCCGGTGGGATGGGTTCCAGCGGCTCCGCTGTGCCGGCGCAGGCGGTCAACAGAGATGCGATCGCGAAAGCCGCAAGCGGTTTGATGTAATGTTTTGAAGTGGACATGACCTGTCGTTCCTCTGCGGGTGATACTTTGAGTCGCTGTATAATCGTGCCCGGTGGCGCATCCTGAGCCTTGTTTTTGCCAGCCAGAGGCCTGGAAAGCGCATCAACCAAGGGTGCCCAAGTTCTTGATTTCACACGGTCAGACCCCAATTCTGCTGCGAATTTATCAGCTTTTTGTTGGAAAATACACGAAATACTTCACGAAACTCGATGGCCAGACTCAGAATCCTCGAATATCCCGATCCACGCTTGCGTACGGTCGCAAAACCGGTCGAAGAAGTCGATGACACGATTCGCAATCTGATCGACGACCTGTTCGAAACCATGTACGCGGCGCCGGGCATCGGTCTCGCGGCGACCCAGGTCGACGTCCACAAACGCGTGCTCGTAACCGACGTTTCCGAGGACCGCAGCCAGCCGCTCGCGCTGGTGAATCCGGAGATCATCGAGCGCGATGGCACCGAAACCATGGAGGAAGGATGCCTGTCGGTGCCGGGGATTTTCGAAACTGTGCAGCGGTCCGACCGAGTCCGGGTACGGGCGCAGAACCGGGAAGGGGAAACCATCGAATTCGAAGCAGATGCTCTTCTGGCGGTGTGTATTCAACACGAGATCGATCACCTCGAAGGCAAGCTGTTCGTCGATTATCTGTCCGAGCTGAAACGCCAACGCATTCGCAAACGGCTCGAAAAAGAACGCAAACAGCGCGTGACCGGAGACCATCGGGTTTCCAGCGCGCCGGTCATCTGACTTCAGCGAGTCCATGCGCATCGTTTTTGCCGGCACACCGGAGTTCGCTCGTGCCGCGTTGCGTGCGTTGGTTGAACACGGTCACAAGCCGGTGGCCGTATACACACAACCGGACCGACCTG
>JAZFZN010000115.1:0-3158 GCA_036475515.1 Gammaproteobacteria bacterium | reverse complement strand
GATCGCAGGGTCCGTGAACTGCGGTCGTACGACGAACAATCCCTCGGAGATGTCGCTGACCACGACCGTACCACTGGCAAAAAACGGGTAGTTGCTCCAGCTGCCGTCAAACACCGGGGCGTCGGTCGCATTGTAGGTATCGAAAAACCCGACTTCGAGTGGGCTCGTTGGATGGCTGACATCGAGGACGCGCAACCCGGTCGTGTAATTGCTCTGATACAGATAGCGGCCCGTTACATAGTTGTTGTGATCGATGGAGTTCATCGCGGATGAATATTCATGTGCCACGACCGGTGCATCGACGTCGGCTACGTTCCAGATCAACGTCCGCGTACGCATGCCAAAGTTGAGTTCGTCGGCTTCGTCGTTGCTGATGAAGTGGCGCTGGTCGTCAGTCAACCAACCCTGGTGCGCATAACCAAAAAGGGAATATGTCCTGCGCGACAACTGTACCGGTGCAGACTTATCAGTGACATCGACGATGGTCAGCGTGTCTTCGTTCAGACAGAAACACAGCTCACGTCCGGTGTAGGCAACATCAGGACCGCTGTAGACGACACATTGCGCGTCGTGTGTATAGCCGTCACCGGAATAGGCGCCGGCGAAGACCATGTTCAACGGGTCTTTTATGTCGACGATGTGCAGACCACCCGCTTGGATGTTTGAACCCACCGCGTAGGCAAACCCGGTGTCCTCATTGACTACGAGATTGTGCGCAGACCCGAAGCCTGCGTAACGCGCGGTTTCCTGAAACACAAGAGGCGGATTCGTCACGTTGCGCAGCTGGGTCAGGTCGAAGACCTGTAGCCCGTGACCGGGTTCCTCGCTGACAATCAGCGCGTAGTCACCGTAAACCTTGACGTCTCGCCAGTCAGATGCCTCTCCCTCGTGTTTGCGGACGATGTCCGCGTGCGACGGAAGTTCACCGTGGTAGACCGGACTCTCAGGGTCCGTTACATCAACGAATGACGTTCCGGCGAAACGTCCGACCAGTGCATATTCCCGACCGGTCATCGAATCGGTCCAACCCCAGATGTCATTCAGGGGTCCCCCACCGATATCGTCGGAGACCAACCGTGACATCAGATCGACACCACGGCATGCGAACCCGTCGGCAACATTCGCGTCGCAGGCAACCATGCCGCTGGTGTGGCTACCGTCGTGTCCAAACACCCCACCGGCAAGGCAAACAAACGCAACCAGGACAAACAGTCGTCCGTGAGTACTCATTTACGACTTATCGTCTTCGGCGAAATCGAGCGCTGCCGAGTTGATGCAATAGCGCTGACCGGTCGGTGCGGGACCATCTTCGAACACGTGCCCGAGATGCGCGCCACAATCGGCACATTGCAGTTCGACCCGGTGCATTTCGTAGCTCGTATCGGTTTCTTCACGGACGTTTTCGGGATCCATCGGTGAGTGGAAACTGGGCCAGCCGGAACCTGAGTCGTATTTCGTTTCAGAGTGGAACAGCGCAACACCACAAACGACACAACGGTATTCCCCGGTCGCCTTGTTGTGGAGGTGTTCGCCGGTAAAAGGCCGCTCGGTGGTTCCTTCCTGCGTGACCGCGTACTGCTCCTCTGTCAGACGCTCCCGCAGGACCTGATCTTTGGATTTGTCCTTGTCAGACATCGCGTTACGCAGCAGTGTTCCGCTTTCCAGCCGGGCCCCGTATCATGCACAACCCGTTCCAGGAAAGTCCAGCGGTGACCGCAATGGCATCCCTCAAAGGTTTGACCGCCGTATTGACCGGTGCTTCATCCGGTATCGGTCCCTACATCGCACGAGCGCTGGCGGCCGAACGCATGAATATCGTGCTCGCGGCCCGCACCACCGAGAAGCTCGAAGCGCTGGCGGCAGAGTTGCGTGGCAGCGGCGTTGGGGCGGAAGTCGCAACGACCGACGTCACCGATCCCGCCGATCGACGCAACCTCGCGAAACGTGCACGCACGGCGTTCGGGCAGATCGACGTACTGATCAACAACGCCGGATACGAAGAGATCATCGAGTTTCACAAGCAGAACCCGGAAGCGATCGAGAAGACGATCGAGACCAATCTGATCGCTCCGATGTTGCTGACGCGCGAAATCCTGCCCAACATGATCGAACGCGGTAGCGGCCACGTCATTCACATCGCATCGCTGGCCGGGCGTCTCGGCATGCCGTTTGGCGCCGTATATTCCGGAAGCAAGGGTGGACTCGCAGAATTCAGTCTGTCGCTCCACGGTGAACTCGAGGGCACCGGTGTGACGTCTTCGGTGATCTGCCCCGGCTTTATTGCCGAAGCCGGCATGTTTGCCCGCAAAGACCGTAAAGCACCGCCAACGCTCAAAGAAGCGCGCCCGTCGGATGTCGCCAAAGCCGTCATCACCGCGTTGAAGACGAACACGCCCGAGATCATGGTCACGGCACGACCGGTGCGCCCGTTGATGGCTTTGCGTGCAATTTCACCGAAAGCGATGAACGCACTCGCAAACAAACTGGGGTTGATCGGTTTTCTGCGTTCTGTTGCGACTCGAAAACCAGAAAACTAACGCCGCACGGCGTACGTACAGCCATCCACGGAAACCGGTGAACCGGGTCAGCGGACCCGCAACATTCATACGAGTTCGGTGCGGTACTCGATCCAGACAAAGGCGACACCGATCACGAGTGCAAACAGACCGACCACAAAATCACGACCGAGTAGCAGGTAGATACCGATCAGAAACAGGGCAGCACCGAGAAAATACAAGGTCGGACCCGGCACGAGGTTTCTGGCGGTACCACGAACACCGGAAAGGATCAGACTGACACCCGCGACGAAGATGCTGATCAACGCGACCAGCCAGAGAAAATCGAACATGCCAAGACGGAACGCCGAAACAACTCCACCACTCACTACATAACCCAGGCTGGCACCGAGGAGAACGGCGCCGGTCAAACCGATCGCGGAGAACACGATACCGGTCAGAATAACGATCAGGTTCCGTACGGCACTGGTTTCGGTTTCTTGAACTGTCGCGGGTTCGGCCATGCTGTTGCCTAATGAACGCTTCGGCGGCAGAAACATAGGCCAAACATGCGACATTTTCAAACTTTTCTGACCATGACCCATCGCTTGAAAGGACCCGCTCAGATTCTTTCGGCATAATCGCCCGGCACGGAGTCGAATA
>JAZFZN010000114.1:0-14166 GCA_036475515.1 Gammaproteobacteria bacterium | reverse complement strand
CGGGTGTGGAAAAAGCTGATAGATACTCGGCCAGGTCAGGAATGCACCGGCTGGAATCTCTCCGCTTTCACCCGGAAATCCAACCATCACAGCCCGGAACGCGGCGATTGTGCCGAGATTCGGTACTCCAAGAAGGATCACACGACGCACGTATTCCCCGCCGGCATTTGTGACCGGGAACTCGTTGTCGGTGAGTTCATCAACGGTTCCGTAGCGCACAAAATAGCGCACGATCAGACCCCCCAACCCGTGTGTGACGACATCAACACGCAAGTTTGGATCGTTGTGGTCGTGGCGAATCTGGTCGAGAAAGCCTGCGAATTGCCGGACACTTTCGAGATTGTCCCGACGCCAGTCGTACATGAACACGTAGTACGGTCTGCCCGAAGGTTGTTGCCCAGGCTCGGTGCGCACATAACCCGCTACGTTTTCGAAGATCGCGAGCAGACTGTCGTTCAGTGCGATATCGGCCGCGCCCGGAGCAAGACCGGTTGCTTCAAGGTTATCGAAATCTGCGGTTAGGTTATCCGGGTCGATTCTTGGAACCAGACGCGGATCATAACGTCCCGGCCATATGGGATCCCCATCCCGTGAGTCGACGAGCTCCGATCCAAACATCCCGTGCACGAGCACGAGCGGCGGTTGTTGCGTGGCGTTTGCCTGATTGCCATACAAGGCATGCAAGTCCGGTTTGGTTGACGCACAGCCGGTCAACAGCACACAGATCAGGATCGGACCACGACGCATGGTCTAGCAATGATAGTCGTTATCTCAGAATTGTGTTTCGGGCCTGAGCTGGTCCGGCGGCTCTGAATCAAGCGTCTTCGAGTTCTTTGAACTTCTGGTGCAAATCGTACTTGTTGTCGGTGATGATCTTTTCGAGTGTCTGAACGCGGCGTTCGAGGTTGTCGAGTTGGCCGAGTTGTTCCTTCAACCGTTCGAGTTCTTCTGAACCCGGCCCTTTGTTCCTGTTTTCGAAGTACTTCGAGATAGTGCTGGCAATGATCGCAACGACTGCGATGATCGCGACCATTTCAAAAACATACATCATCTCCTCCCGTCCTCCGGTAACTCATCGAAACGCGCGGACCCCCGAAACGTCCAATATAGCTCGCCGGGCCACCGGGTGCATGATCAGCCCTCGAGATCCCGGAAGTCCTTGTCCAGGTTGTATCGCGGCGAGGTCACATAGCGCTCCATGCGCTGCAGCTTGGCTTCCATCTCGCGGAATCGGCGGCGCACGTCCCCGAACGTGTGATGCGGGTTGCGGCGCACGGACTGCCAGAACACTTCCTCCCGCTCATTGCTGTAGAGATTCTTCGGCTTCCGCGGCACCAGCAGTGTCACAGCGATGTACAGGAGCAAAACCGCCGGCATGAAGAAGAAGCACGCTATGACTGTCAGACAACGCACCGCCCCGACGCGAAAACCAAAATAGTCTGCGATGCCGGAACAGACGCCACAGATGACGGCGTTCTCGGTATCGCGATACAGCCGTCTTGGACTCGGACCATTGCCCGCACGATCAGTCACTAGCTTGCCTCCTCTCTCCAGCACAACTCCAGAACTTCGATTCAGGTCGATAGCCGTGGTAGTGCAACGGTTTGTCTCTCAATAACAACGCCATCGTGAAATAGACGATCAATGTCGGTACGGTCAGAAACACCACCGCAATCAGCACCAGCAATCGCGCAATCGAAACATCGATCTTGAAGAAGTCTGCGAGACCCGCGCAGACGCCGAGTATGACGGCGTTTTCGCGGTCGAGATGAAGACGCTTGAAGACTTCTCCGGACTGCCAGTACCGGTCGCTCACGTTTTCTTTCTCCATCCTTCTTCACGATCATCAAGTATGGTTTCCAAAGTGTTGATCCTGGTTTCCATCCTCTGTGACGCCTGCCACAGATCTTCGAGAAGTTTTTCCTCGTCGCCGGACAGACCTTTGGTCGTCTTCCACTTTGTGACGTAGTGGGCGATCAGCCAGATCGGCGCAACGACCGCCAGGAACAGGATGCCAAACAGCTCTGCCATGCGACCTCCGTCCGTTTAGGGGTTACGAACCTGTTTTGTCAGCGACACGCTTCTTGAGCGCGTCCAATTGCTTTTGCACGCGTTCGTCGTCCTCGAGGTTCTGAATCTCCTGCTTCAGGTCAGATCTCTTGCCGAGATCGTATGCTTCGATCCGTCCCTCGATGTTTTCCATCTTGCGCTCGAACTGTTCGAAACGCACGAGTGCGTCATCGATACCGTTCTCGTGCAATTGCTTGCGCACGCTCAAGCGTTTTGTTGCGGTCTGGTGGCGCAAGACCAGCGCTTCCTGACGCGCCTTTGCATCGGCCAGTTTGTCCTGCAGCCGCCCGATGTCGTCGTTCAGACGGGTCAAACCGTCCTCGACCTGCTTGAGCTGCTCACGCAATACGCTGGCTGAATTCTCAGCGGCGTTTTTCTCACGCAACGCGGACTTGGCCAGATCGTCGCGTCCCTTGGAAACTGCCAGTTCGGCTTTCTTCGCCCAATCGGTGGCTTCGCGCTCGAGACGACCGAGCTTACGGTGAATCTCCTTCTTGTCGGCGATCGCTCGTGCCGCGGCCGAGCGGACTTCGACCAGCGTGTCTTCCATCTCCTGGATCATCAGGCGGACGATCTTTTCCGGATCCTCCACGTTGTCCAGCATCGCATTGATGTTGGCGTTGATGATGTCGCTCATGCGAGAAAAGATACCCATTGTTTCGGACCTCAGTTGGATGTTCTGTTGCATCTATACAATGCACGGAGCGTGCCAAAATTGGTTTTCGGCGCAAGCCATTGAGTTAACTTGTGTTTTCTGATCCGGTCGTGCCAGTCGTGGTTGAGTGAATTAGTCTTTTTAGCTAAATAAGCTCACAACACGCTATATTTCTACTAAAATCACCAAACATGGTAACACCGCTCACAGAAACTCGGCCGATCATCGGCGAGGCGCCGACGTTCGTCGCGATGCTCGAACAGGTCAGCCGCGTCGCCCCGCTGTCGAAGCCAGTCCTGGTCGTCGGTGAACGCGGCACCGGCAAGGAACTGATCGCCTCCCGGCTGCATTACCTGTCCGGACGCTGGGAACAACCCCTGGTCAAGCTGAATTGCTCGGTGCTGACCGAATCGATCCTGGAATCCGAGTTGTTCGGCCACGAGGCCGGCGCCTTTACCGGTGCCGCGAACCGGCACATTGGCCGTTTCGAACGCGCCGACGGTGGAACCTTGTTTCTGGACGAACTGGCGACATTGCCGATGCGCATGCAGGAGAAGATCCTGCGTGTCGTCGAGTACGGTGAATTCGAACGCGTCGGTGGATCCGAAACCATTCAGGTCGATGTACGCACGATCGGTGCGACCAACGCCGATCTGCGCGCACTCGTATCGAGCGGGAAATTCCGCGTCGATCTGCTGGATCGACTGGCCTTCGACGTCATCAATATTCCGCCGTTGCGCCACCGCCGCGAAGACATCATGCCTCTGGCCGAACACTTTGCTGTCAACATCGTGCGCGAACTCGGACGCGACTACTTCCCCGGTTTCACGACCATCGCGGAAGATGCGTTGATGGCCTACCCATGGCCCGGCAACGTACGTGGTCTGAAAAACGCAGTCGAGCGTTCCGTCTACCGCTCGACTGACGCGGACGCAATAATCGACGAGATCGTCTTCGATCCCTTCGAAACCCCGTTTCTCGACCCCGAGCCACCAACATCACGACAACCGCGATCCGAAACCGCGGTACCACAACCGGATGTCTTTTTACCGGTTGACCTCAAAGGCGAAGTCGCAAAACTGGAAATCGAACTCGTCGAGCGCGCGATGCAGCTGAGCCGCTTCCGCCAGCCCCGGGCCGCAGAACTGCTGGGCTTGAGCTATCATCAGCTGCGCGCATTGCTGCGCAAACACGAGCTGGTCGAACGTTATGGGCGACACAGGAAGTCCGGCGCGTAGTCCCGCGGCGGTGTTCAAACAACTCGGCAGAAAAAGGCTTGTCCAGTGGGCAATCGCCTACCTTGCTGCTGCATGGGTCGCACTCCAGGTCGCCGAGCTCATCGCGGATATCTTTGGGCTCTCGGACTACTTGTTGCGTGCTTTCACCGTGGCACTCGGCTTTGGTTTCCTCGCCGCACTGGTACTCGCGTGGTACCACGGCGAGCGTGGTGAGCAACGTCTGAAGGGCGCCGAACTCGCGTTGCTGGTCGCGATCCTGGTCGTTGCCGGTTTCGTGGTACGCACGATCGAAGTCGAAGAAGCCGGCGTCGCAGCAACGCAAGCAAGCGTTTTTGCGTCGATGGATACCAGACAACTGACCGCAACCACCACGCCGGAAACCAACCCGGCCTGGTCACCAGACGGCAGCAGCATCGTCTATGTGTCTGCTGAGCCAGGCAATCAGGACCTGTGGATTCAGAATCTCGAAGACAGCGGTATGCGACAACTCACCGATGATCCTGCTGAAGACGATCAACCGGCCTGGTCACCGGATGGCCGCCATATTGCGTTTGTGTCGTCACGCGGACACGGCCAGAAACTCGATCGCAGCACCTTTTTTGGTTATTCGCTCGGTGGTGGTGTTTTTGTGGTCCCGGCTTTTGGTGGCGAGGCACGTGAGCTTGTCGACGGCGGCTTCAATCCAACCTGGTCACCGGATTCCGGAGAGATTGCATTCGATGCCGACCTGGATGGACCACGACGCATCTGGATCACGGATCTGGTAGGCAACAACCCACGCCGCATCAGCGACGACAGTTCCGATCTCGCGGTCCACACGCGTGCCGACTGGTCACGAAATGGAGACTGGATCGTCTATGAAAGACAGGAAGGCAGCCAGGGCAGTGCCGGCAATCTGCAACTCGTCTCAGCCGCCGGTGGCGAAAGTATCTGGTTGACCCAGGACGACAATCGCGACTTTGCACCGACATGGGTCGACGACACGACGATCGTGTTTTCTTCCGACCGCGGCGGTGACGCGATTAATTTGTGGCAACTGAGTATCGACCCCGAAGCAGGCCACGCGATCGGAGAACCGACCCGTATCACAGCCGGCGCCGGCGACGACATCGACCCGGCGGTTTCGAACGATGGCAGACTCGTCTATTCGACAATCCGACGTTTCAACAACCTGTGGCGCATCGGTCTCGACCCGGACGGTTGGATCGTAGCCAGCGATGCAGAGCGGCTGATGAACGCGGCATGGAACGACTTCGCACCCGCTCTTTCGGCCGATGGTTCGACACTGGTATTCGTTTCGGATCGCGAAGGCAACCGCGACCTTTGGCGTCTCGACATCGGTAACCAGCGACCGGTACAGATCACCAGTGGTTCGAGTCAGGACGACCAACCGGACTGGTCACCGGACGGGAACCACATCGCATTTTTTTCCGACCGAAATGGCAACAACGACATCTGGATCGTGCCCGCGGACGGTGGCACGCCGATCGCTGTGACCAACGATCGCGCCGGCGACACGAACCCGTACTGGTCACCAGACGGACAATCCATCGCATTCATGTCGGATCGCAGTGGTCAAAGCGATCTGTGGATCATGGACGCCGATGGCAGCCATCCAAGGCAACTAACGAGCATCGGCGCAACAGCCCACACGGCCCGTTGGTCGCCGGATGGCAATTGGATCGTGTTTACGTCGATCAAGGACGGGGTTCGTGACACCTGGATCGTCAGCGCCGACGGCGCACAGATCAGACAGATAACGCGTGGGGAAACACAGGATGCCCATGGCCTGTGGTCGCCTGACAGCGAACAGGTCTTGTACTTATCGGGCCATCGCGAACTCTACGTCGCACCGATCGATCCAGACCAGCCTGCACGTCTGGTCTACGCACCCGGACAGCGGATCGACTACCCCCACGTGTCACCGGATGGCCGCACATTGTTTTTCACACTGGTCCGTGTGGATGGCGATCTGTGGACGATCGAGTAAGATAGGCCCCCCTCGGGTGTCAGCCGAATCAAAGAACAAACAAAGGAGTACCCCAATGATTTCACGCCAGATCACTGGACTGGGCATGCTGTTGGTCGCGTTGTTGTTGTCTGGCTGTGCACCACAGGGCAACGACGACGCTGAGGGGTCGGTGGCCGACGCCACACCGACCGGGGACACGCCAGCGAAACCCAGTGCCGGAGAATTCATCACGGCTGTCGAGGAAGAATCGCTCGAAACAGGTACCGAGATCGCTCGCCTTGCCTGGATCAACAACACATACATCACAGATGATTCACAAATCCTGCTCGCCAAAGCGAGCGAACGCGCTCAGGCAAAATCGCTCGAGTGGGCCCGCGAAGCGGCGACTTACGAGGGTCTCGACCACGACTACGACACCGCGCGCAAGCTGCGTTTTCTGAAACAAGGTTTCGTGTTGCCACCGCCCGCCGATCCGGAATTCAACGCGGAACTGGCCACATTGCGGACCGAACTTCCGAACGAATACTCGGCATTCAAGTACTGCCGTTCGGACGACGAGTGTCTGGATTTCGAAGCGATGAACATCATCATGGGCGAGAGCCGCGAGCCGGAAGAGTTGCTCGAAATCTGGACCGAATGGCGCGAAGTGTCCCCGAGTTATCGGGACCGTTATGCGCGCATCATCGAGCTGGCCAACATCGGTGCAAACGGACTCGGATTCGACAACGCCGGCGACATGTGGCGACTCGGCTACGACATGCCACCCGAAAAGTTCGCAGCCGAACTCGACGGTTTGATCGGCCAGATGGCGCCTCTGTATGAGTCGCTGCATTGCCACGTACGCGCAGAACTGAACGAACACTATGGCGACGATGTGGTCCCGGCCGAGGGGCCGATACCGGCGCATGTGCTTGGCAACATGTGGGCACAGACCTGGTCGAACGTCTATCCGTTGATGGGCGTCGAAGAGGGCGAAGCCGCATACGATCTCACCGAGATTATCCAAGAACGCAGCATGGCCGAACTCGACATGACAAAGACTGCCGAGCAGTTCTTTGTCTCTCTCGGTTTCGATCCGTTGCCCAAAACGTTCTGGGAGCGATCGATGTTCGTGCGTCCGGAAGATCGCGACGTGGTCTGCTATGCAAGCGCCTGGCACATCGATGCCGCCGATGACGTGCGTCTGAAAATGTGTATCCAGAAAAACGCCGAGGACTTCGATACTTTGCATCACGAACTGGGTCACAACTATTACCAACTCGCATACAACGATCAAGACTACATGTACCAGGGCGGCGCCAACGACGGGTTTCATGAAGCCGTCGGAGACACGCTGGCGTTGTCGGTCGGCCCGACTTATCTGAAAGAACTCGGCTTCATCGAGGAAGTGCCGGACAGCTCTTCAGACATTCCATTGTTGCTGAGGTCCGCACTCGACAAGATCGCATTGCTGCCGTGGACCTATCTCGTCGACCAGTGGCGCTGGCGCGTGTTCTCCGGAGAAATCACTCCGGAGGACTACAACAAGGCCTGGTGGGACATGCGTCTGAAGTACCAGGGGCTTATTCCACCCGTTGAGCGTACCGAAGAATCGTTCGATCCTGGCGCCAAGTTCCACGTCCCGTCGAATGTTCCGTACACGCGCTATTTCCTGGCGGCGGTCCTGCAGTTCCAGTTCCATCGTGCATTGTGCGAGGCGGCCGGTTACGAAGGACCGCTGAACCGCTGCTCGATCTATGGCAGCAAGGCAGCCGGTGAAAAACTGCAAGCGATGCTTGCGATGGGTGCGAGCCGCCCATGGCAGGACGCGTTGGAAGCGTTGACCGGCAGCCGCGAAATGGATGCGACAGCAATCCTCGATTACTACGCACCACTGCAGGAGTGGCTCAACGTACAGAATGAGGGGCGCAACTGCGGCTGGTAGGCTGATCTCAACACAACCGGCAGTTACGAAGGCGGCTTTCGAGCCGCCTTCTTTTTCATGCTTCAGGAGTTGCGGGTCAGGAGCACCTGGTAGTCGTCCAGAACGATTTTCCAGTCGCGTTCCTGCATGTACGCGATCACCGACTTGCCTTTGCCGCCACCCGGCAGCTTGCAGTCGTCGATCAATACAACCGTGTTCTCGTGCAGCTTCGGTTCGATCATCTGGAACTCTTTCAAATGATGCGCCTGCGACGCGCTCTGAACTTCGGCGTCCGCCAGATCGTAGTCGTAACTGTCCAGATACAGGAAATCGACCGGTTGTGTGTAGTGTTCGAGAAACACGACCGAATCGGATGTGTGCAAGCCGACAGATTCATTGAGTCCGAGATCCTGCAATGCGCCCGCCGCCATATTGATGGCTTGTGGGTCGATGTCGACCGAATCCAGCCGGGCATCATGCTGTTTTGCCCACAACCCGAACACGACGGTCGATGCACCGTCGCCACGTGTCCCGACCAGACCCCGTCGTGCCACACCGGTTTCGACGAGCGTCTTTGCGCCGCGCTCTTCGAGAAGCGCAAGGGTTTTACGCAAGGTGTCGCGGCGTTTGTCGAAGTTGTAACGGCGCGGAAACAACGGATACAGAGTTTTGTGGTGGGCAATCTTGCGGATCGCGAGTGCGATCAGACCACCGATTCCGACGCCGAGCCCCGCGATGACAGAACTGGTCAGCCAGGAAAAACCGCCGGTCGCTGCAAGCAACACTGCACAGAACGGAAACAGAACAACAAAAGCTACTTTCGATTCCGGACGGCCATAACGCCACCGGATCCACGTCAGAAGCGCCGTGGTCACTACCATCAGGACAATGACCGTCAGAAAGTGTTCGCTGTTCATGCTTCGATAGAACGGGTGCCCGTCAGTCCCAGGTATTCAACTCACCGACATCTTCGTCTTCGTACAGTGGCACGACACAGAACCTGTGGCCGCTGGGCGCTTCCATCACACAAAAGCGCCTGATCCGTTCGACCCGCCTGGCACCGAGTTTCTCGAGCCGTTTCACTTCCGCTTCCAGGTCATCCGTCTTGATGTCGAGGTGGACACGACTCGGATGTTCGACCGATTGTATTTCCATGTCCGGCCTACCACGCGGGACGCTTAATTCGATGTATTTCGGGTTGTCCGGATTAAGCGTGTAGTCGAACCCGAGCGCTTCGCCCCAGAACTTCGCGTCGCGTCCGAGATCGTCGGTGTTGCAATCGATCAAGATCCCACCCAGTGCACTGCGATGCATTGTTATTCTCCGCCAGATCTACGCAGACATGATACCGAACAATTCGGTAGTGCGTCGGCGACGTCAGAGGTCAGGTGTCTTCAGATATCGACGCTGAAAGCGTCCAGGATCGATGTGTCAAAGATGCGCGCCCGGTTGTTGTCCAGGTGGTCGTATATGTTTTCGACGGATTCCAAAAACGGTGTGATATCGACACTGTCTTCGATGCGTTCAATCACACTGTCACGCAACGCGTTCTCAGACACGACGAAGGTTGCTGCAGCTTCGGGAGCATCGAAATGAATCAGGTTGTTGACGCGGACCACATAGACCCGTTCGTGCACCGGATGCTCACGTGCACCGAGTATCAGTAACGACGATTCCTCGGCGCCGGCGTAGGTGCGATAGCTCCAGCGTTCGCCTAGATGGAACGTCTGTCCGGTCGCCTGCGCGGCGCCGGCGATGAGAACGCTCAGGAGAACAATGATGCGGGCCATGGTCTTCTCCGCCAAACCCCCAACGGACAGCCCAAGTTTAGCAATTGTACGCTGCGAACTTGTTAATAAGAGGTAAATCGTGGGGTGTTTGTCTGAACGGACAGGCAACACGACTATCTGGGCAGCGGAACCTCTGGGCTGTCTGTCCCACGAGCAGGGACGAAAGCCGGTACGCCTTCGCCGGACTGGTATTCGAGCCAGATCACACCGTCGTATTCGCCGCTGTTGCCACGGGTCGTGACGAAATCGACCCGTCCGTCGGCGTTGAAGTCCACCGGGACAAACAGATCGTACATGCCCCGCCGGCGACGCGAGATGTCGTGGCGTTGCCAGGGTTCGTCGACCGCGTCACCGGGTGAAAACCAGGCCAGACGCCCGGAGACTGCATCGGGTTTCGGGTTCGGCGGATCCACGTCCCACGGTTCCCAACTGTAGCCACCGACCATCAGATCCAGACGTCCGTCGCCGTCGATGTCGGCCAGTTCGAGACCCGTGGCTTTGTCCGGATCGATGCTACCGAGCCGATGCGGCACCCAGCGGTCCCGCGGATCGTCCGGTTGCTCAAACCAGCTGATCTGGTCGCGGTCCGGCCAGCGTGGACCGGTACCGGCCACCAGGTCAACCCGGCCGTCGCGGTTCAGGTCGCCAAAAGCCATCATGAAACCGATGGTCGTCGGATCGTTGCCAGACCACAGGACGTGTTTCGACCATTCACTCCCGTTGTCCAGGTTCTCGAGAAAATAGATCGCCTCCTCACTCCAGGACGAAGCGACGACATCGACGTCACCATCACGATCGACGTCGATGGGTTGCGCGTTGATCGGAAACACCGCACGGCCGATGGCCTGTTCGCGCCAGTTTTCTGCCTTGCGTGGATCTCGATCGTAAGAAAACACCGACCAGGTACCGGTCTTGCCTGCTGCAACGTTGTGCTCAACTTTGTTGGTCGCAAGCACATCGGGTCGACCGTCGTCGTCGAAGTCCGCAGTGGCAACGCGAATCCACGAACCACGATCTTCGCTTCCCGGCAACACGAGACGCGACCAGCGATCTGCCTCGCGCGACCGTTCGGGATTGAAGTAGATGGCCAGAACACCCGACTCGGCCGCGATGACCAGGTCGGGTCGTCCGTCGCGATCGATGTCCTCGGCGACCACGTCCTCGATGCCTTCGACGGCCTTGCCCTGGTCCAACGTCACCCGCAGCCAGTGATCCGGATCTTCCGTTCCGAACGCAACGCGTAAATGGGAACTGTCTTCGTGCACACTGACGATGTCGGGTAGACCATCGCCGTCCAGGTCAGCAACAGCCGAACCGTCCCCGCCACGCAGGACAAACCCGGCCAGCTCACTGTCGTCGACACGGTGTTCGCGCCAACCGATGTCCGCGAAGCCCGTCGTTGCGATCAGCAACAACAGGGACAGCGACAGCCAGGATGAATGTTGAACAGTCAAGATCTAGGGCGAACCGGTGACCCAGCGCTCGACAGCGAGGGCTTCGAACACGAGTTGCACCGACAACGCTGCGAGGATGATTCCCATCACACGGATCAGGATTTTTGCACCGCCGCCACCGATGACCTTCAGGATCAGGCCGGATGCCAGCATCATCAGACAGGTCACAATCAGCACGCCGACCATGATCAGCGTGGTACCGAGCTGCACCGGTATCGAATAGATGTGGTTGTCGGTCAACAGGACGACTGCGACGATCCCACCGGGTCCGGCAATCGACGGCACAGCCAACGGAAACACGGCCAGATCGCGATCGGCCTCCGGACCGGCCGACGACGCGTCCAGCTCTCCGAAAATCATCTGTAGCGCAAACAGGAACAGGATCACGCCACCGGCAACCTGCAACGAAAGCAGGTCGATCCCCATCCCGGTCAACAGGATCTGACCGATCACGATAGAACCGGCGAGGATCGCGAATCCGTACAGGGTGGCTTTGATTGCTGTTCTGCGACGCTGTTCTGACGACATGCCGACGGTGACTGCGGCAAACAGAGACAAGGTGCCGATCGGGTCGATCGTGGCCCACAACATCAATGCGTCACGGATGAATTTTTCTTCCATTGTGTTCGGTCTTTTAGCCGCGACATCCCGCGCCGAATCATAGCGCGTCGCGTTGATCCTCGTTAGTTACTTCCGCACCATGAACATGCAATCGTCGAGCGACTTGGGATCGTCTTTAGGTGGTGCGTGTTCGATGAAACCGACACTGCGATAACAAGCAACCGCGGGCGTGTTCCATCCGTAGACATAGAGCGAATACTCGTCGTGCCCGAGTTTCCGGTGGCCCGCTTCCATCAGCCTCCGAACCAGCTCGGTTCCACAACCCTGTCCACGGCGGTTCGGATTCACAATCAGACGTGCGAGGTGGACGCGGTTGAAGTGTTCGTAGAACTGGCCGAAGGCGAGCAGATCCCCGTCGTCCGCGACCAAGCAATAGGAATCGAGTTCGTCCCAGTGTGCGTCTTTGCGAAAGGTTTCTTTGGTGAACGGAAACCGGAAGTTGGGGGTGCTCCAGACACCGGTGCTGTGCGCATCAGGAAACCAGCCCATCAACGCGGCCAGATCTGATTCGACGGCGCGACGGAGCTTCATCGGATCAACTCGCCACCGACAAACGTGGAAACCCACGAGGCACGACCGTGCCTCGCTCGGAAAAGGTGACGTCGCTTCGTTAGCTTTAGCGTCTCGGGGGACGATCCGGGCGGGGTCTTGCCTGATTGACTCTGGCGGGACGGCCACTGATCGGTTTCTCGTTCAGCTCTTTGATGGCTGTGTCCGCCTCACTGTCATTTGGCATCTCAACGAACCCGAAACCTTTCGACTGCCCTGAGAATTTGTCTTTGATGACGTTCACGCTCGAAACTTCTCCGAACGCAGCAAACGCTTCCCTCAGTTCATCTTCGGTGACGCCGTATGCCAAGTTTCCTACATAGATGTTCATTCAGATCACTCATCGTCACGTGACTTGTCGTATCGCCGCGCCAACGAGTTGCCAAGTCACGAAACTTTCGCTGGTTGGTACGGGGTCATTCCTCCGCGTCGGGCAAGTGTACTTGAGCGGCCCGTCGTGTGCCATTCAGAAAACACCGGAAGACGATTACTCGCCGTCCCAGTAGTCGGCAAAACCCTCACGATTGAAGAAAAATCGCATCGCTTCGGGTTTCCCGTCGTCATCGACGAACTCCCCGATCAGACCCGTCTTGCCCGAGTCCGGGTATTCAGCCAACTCCGGGTACTCCTCGGTACTGACCGCAAGGTACTTCAGTTCGTCGGTATCCGACGTATTGGTGATCTGGTGTGCCGTTCCCGGGCCGCCGGGCGGGCAGGCAATGACGTCGCCCTTTCGGATCGGATAAAGCGCTTCGCCAATCCGGAGCTCGCCCTCCCCTTCGACGACAAAGAACATCTCCTCGTTGACGCGGTGACTGTGGAACGGAAACGCCCTTTTCCCGGGTGGGACAACGGTCAGGTTGTAGCCAAGCTTGCGCGCACCGATTTTCGGACTGATCCTGCCGAATCTGGCTTCAAAGCGGTCGCCGTGTCCCCACGGCTGAAACTCGACATCGGCAATGTTGATGATCGGGTGGGTCATTGTTATCTCCGGTGATTGTTTTGGCTAGCCGAGCCGGCCGTGCTCGGGCGGGCGGTCGCGATGCATGAAAATCCACTGCGCATGTTCGTCCAGAGCCGCGTTACCGAGTGCTCTCAAGATTCTTTGTTTCTCGCGATCTGTAACGGCACTGTCCAGTTTGCGTTTTGCATTGCTGAAAATTCGATGCATGAACCCGTATTGTTTGATTAGCTCTTTGTCCGCCTTCTTGTGCGAGTAGGCTTCGCGCACACCGGCAATCAACGGCAGGATGCCCATCGATGCGAGCAGCGGTGTCTGCAGATCGACCCCGATGCGTGTCTGGAATACGGCCAGCACAACCGTGACGTCGATACCCGTCCAGAGCGTGATCATCGCGATCATAGCGGTGTGCTTCAACAGCCGGGTGCGTTCGGCGGATTTCCGACCATAGTATTCGAGCTGGCCACCCACCCATTCACGGATGACGAAATCGAGACTCTCCGGTCTGCGGTCGTCGACCACTACGTCACTACGCAAGCCGGCCACACGCATGACGTTTCGGATCCAGCCGAGTTCGCTATCCCTTTTCTGCAGGAAATTGTCGTGTGCGTACTTCGTCTGTTTGCCGGTCGATACACCGGCCACCGCCCAGTAGTACTGGACACGCAAACCCTCAGCCAGCGCACGATAGTCCAGATATCGACGGTGCCAGGCCTTGCGTTGCGCGATCATGACCAACACAACACCAAGCCCAAAGAACACCAGGAACAGATAGATCATGTACTCTTCACCCGCGACGTCTGCGTAGGCGACGAATGCAAGACCCATCAGCACTGCGAGCGTGTAGGTGACGAGCAAAGTCCAGTTCACGCGTTTCTGAAAATGGATCGCCAGCCAGTCCGCAATACCAAACATCCGATCGATGTCATCGACATGCCCAGACAGTTCCGACG
>JAZFZN010000113.1:0-2153 GCA_036475515.1 Gammaproteobacteria bacterium | reverse complement strand
TTCCCGAAAGCTTGATTTTGAAATTCGTGAACTCGAATTCGAGATACTGTTTGGCGGTAGTGCGATACGTGTCGAAATCGCTGTTTCCAAGCACGGCCGTGTAATGAAACGCACCTTCGATCTCGGGTATGCCGAGTAGCGACTCAATTGATCCCCCTTCGGTGCATGCCAGAAGGTCGATCAGGGCTAGTTCCACGGCGCACCAAGCAGCTGGATTCTGATCGACCTCGTTTCGATGCGTCGCTGCCCACGTGCGAATCGAGTCTAGATCGTCGATCTCCGCAATCAGTGCGTCCCGGTGCTGGGTAAAGAACTCCACTACGCTGGCTAGATTCTCGCCAGTGACATACGAACGGGGGCACCCCTCCCCAAAGCCCGTTTCGCCAGAATCCGATTGTGCCTCGACCCAGACGCTCTCGGTTTCCGTCCGTTCTGCGGACGTGTGTTTGAATGCGATGCGGAACGGAATTTCGATACGCGAAAGCGTTAGCCCGGCGAGTTTCATTCCCTCGGATCCTCCTGCGCATAGGTCTCGTAGTCGAAGGAGAGGTCAGTCGCCAGTTGCAAGACCTGGACTTTGAACTGGCCCTCCCTCTGGCCACGAGACAGGCATTCCGACTTGTATGCCTCAGCCGCACCCGGGGCCAACACAATCACAACTACTGGGTGCAATCTTCCGCTCGACCGTTTCTGTGCGTATTCCAGGTTGATCTCGGACAGGTGGTGGTCGATCAACTCGGAAAATTGAGCACCGTCCAGTTGTCCGGCCGGTTCGATTAACAGGCGATAGCCTGGCGGTTCGGTATCGGCGACGAGAATGAAGAATGGCGCCGAAACACCCGCTGCGTTCTCAGCAGCTTTGACCGCTTCGATGACCTGACTTTCGTAGAGCTTCTCCCCGGTTATGCTGGTGACGCCTTTCCCCTTCTGAACGAACTGGATCAAGGGCGTCGCGTGAAAGCGACCGGCAGTCCTGATGATGTCATTCATGAGGTACCGGTACAGTCCAGTCTGCGTCGTGACGAATACGTAGTACTCCGCATCGTCCTCGAGCTGATCAAGTAACAGGAAATCATGATCGTCGTTTTCCCAACTACTCTTGGCGACGAACTCGAAGAAGTTGTGTCCGAGCGTAGGTAGCCCGCTATTCGACTGGGCATCCACGATGATTGTCCCGAAGAATTCACTCGAGAGGTATCCGAGCTCGGCGATACGTGTTGTTGGCGACAATGAGGCGCGTACAGAATCGAGTGCGATGCCGCAACTGCCACCCGTCCAAGTCGTCAGTAGCTTGAGGAATGGCCATAAATCTCGGATTGCTGGGTACTCGCTTCCCAAAATTGCGCGAAGCTCTTCTCGGCGAGTTCGGGAACATGCAAGTCGATGCTCAATCGCATCGAAGACATCCGGCGATAGTTTGGATGCATGGCTAAATCCACCGGTCTCAACGTCATGCAGAAGGTCGAGACGATGTTCTTCCAGCATCGTGATCAGCCGAAGGATCGTCGACGGGTTCGCCGTGCCCATGTAGGTGATGTTGCGTTCCACGATGGCCAGTCTGAGGATCAGCAGATACTTCAGGTCGTAGTTGTCGATGGTGAACACTTCCGGCGGTACTACGTACTTGGCTTGCATGACCTTTGGCATGTTCTGGTACAGATGACCAGATGTGGAGCCGTAGGGTGTTCCGGTTGAGAGATGTCCCTCAACGGCAGGGCTCACGATCGCGAGCAAGCGCCCGTCGTAGGCGTCATGTCCTGCTTTGAACTGAACAAAAGCGGACAAGTTCTGGCAAAGACGGTGCTGTGCGATCGATTGTTCGAGCACCGGTATGTACTTTGGCGCACCCGTAGTGCCACTGGTTTGGGCATATAGGACCGGATGTTTCGACGTCACGGCGGCGACCTGCTCACGATCTTGTCGTTCGATAAGTGGCCGCAAGGATTCGTAAGTCTGGACCGGCACGCGCGCGCGGTAATCGTCATATGTTCGAATTTCGCGGAAGCCATGCTGGTGCCCAAATTCCGTAGTAGCGTTTCGTTTCAGAATGGAACGCAGTAACCGACGCTGCGTTCTTCCCGGCGCACGGGACCATTCCTCCAACCGAGGCCATGCCGTCAGGCGCAACCACAACATACGAATCCGAATCAGCC
>JAZFZN010000112.1:0-2346 GCA_036475515.1 Gammaproteobacteria bacterium | reverse complement strand
ACGGGCTCTTTTTTTGTGTCACTCGTTGAGTGGTGTGGAGTGCGCATCACTCAATCTCGGCTCGACGTCCCTGTTTCGCCTCGAATCGGCAGCTCCTCGCTCTAGGCCATCCCCGGCACACTCGTCGCTGACGACGCTCTGCACACTCCACACCACTCTCGGAAACCAAGTCTAAAGTCCACGCAACCAGTTGAGTATCAGTTCAGCCATCTGGTCCGACACCGGCTTGCCGTTTTCACCGGCGTAAGCGTCTTCGATACTCGCGTAACGTTCGTTGCTGTGGCCGACCTGTGGCTGTTCGATGTAAGTCGCCGTCCCCGGTCGCAGACGATTGACGGTATCGACGATCAGTTTGTGACCGTGGCGTCCTTCGAACTGGTCGTACTCGTTGAAAACCACCAGAACCGGTGCATCGATTTCCACCCAGGCTGCCAGAAAATTCCGCTTTGCCGCCTGTTGGTGCCAGCTGTAGGGGCGTCCGTATTGATGACCGTCACCCAGACCACGTATGTCTGCCCGGATGACTGCCATCTCCGGGCTGTCTTTGGCGATGTCGTCCGGAGAACGGCCTTTGATCAGGTACTCGCTCTGAAACAAGACACGTTGAAGCAACTCGTCGTGAATGTCAGCGGCTGCCACCTCTTCCGGACGCCGTTCGAGGTACCAGCGATCGAAGGTCAGCATGCGTTCGAAGTAAGTCACCGCACCACCGCCCTGCACGACAATACCGGCAACACCGTAACCGTCCGCCTGCAACTGTTGTGCGAGCAACGGTGCGGTCGTGCTGCCGAGACTCGAGCCATACAGCACGACATCTGCGGCATCGACGTGCGGGCTTTGCATCAGCTCTGTGTAGGCCTCGCGGTAATGTTCGAGTTCGGTGTCGTAGTCCAGTTCATGGCAAGCCGGTCCCTCGCTGTCGCCGCTTGTGGACCGCTCTACTCGAATCAGTGCCCTGCCTGACTCTTGCGCGAGTTTTGCGAGGATGCTGCGCGACACACCGCCGGGAAGGATTTCCAGCGAACCGCAAGACACCCACTGCAGGAAAAAAATCGCCGGCAAAGGCCCTTCGGTGCCTGACGGCTTCGTGATGATCGTACGCAAACGTGCGCCGTCGGCGACATCGACCACACCGTAGTAGCTGTCGGCACCGGGAATGCTTTCGTACGGCTTGTCCGGGGGTGTGAAACTGATCTCTTGCGCGCGACCCGCGCGTGCGACGTTCAATGTAGCCAGTTCGCTACCGTCAAGCTTTTCCAGTCGGTTTTCGCCGACATACGAGTGCGAGAAGCTGCGACCGTTGATCGTCTCGATGACGTCACCGTCCTGCAAGCCGGCGATCGCAGCCGCGGATTCTGTGGCGAGATCGCGCACCACCAGCCCCTCGTCGCTCGTTCCAGTTCGAAATCCGAGCGCGGCCTGCCGCGGCAGATCGCCTGTAACAAACACCTCGGCCCGTGCAATGACTGCCAACGACAGCGCCGCGACAAAGCATCCGAACACACGGCCAAGCAACTGATTTTTCATCGCATTCCTCCCTGCTCCGTTCTTTCTGATGCGAACATGAAAAAAAAGTTGCATATTTTTTAACACAGGCTTAACCCGGCCAAACCGCCCCACTTCTGGAATCGCCTGCGAAAGGAAAAGGCGATGACCATGTTGAAACGCCTGACTGTCACCTGCGCAGCCCTCGCGGTATTCACATCGATGTCCCGGGCCGATGCACTGCTGGCCGCCGGCGCCAACGAAAACGCACCACCGGAGATCCGGTAGTTCAGCCAATTCGTCGGTACCTGGAAATGTGCTGGTTCGTGGAATTCAGCCGGCTCAGCTGCCGGCGTGTCGAATCAGAATAACTCCAGGACTTAGCGTCCCTTATCGGTAAGGATGTGCCGGCTCGACTTAGGCCCCGGGCACCAATGGTTTCAGGCGTTTTCGGGCAGTCAACGTAACCCTGAGAATGGCGCTGGGGGGATTCCGGGGGGATTACCCTCAATTCGGCGGCTTCGTCCCGAGAACCCGATCCCGCTCCCGCTGCAACTGATCGATCTGCACCTGTAGGCTCCGATACCGCTTCCGCATATCAACCGGCGCACGCACGCCGAGTGCGTTGATCTCGTCCAGGACTGCGGCAGCTTTCTTGTGCGTCGAGCTAAGTGGCGATTCTGCTGTACTCGGTCACGCGGACCCCAACGTCCGCTTTCGGCCAGAAGCGGTCCCTTGCAACGCAAAAAGAAACCCGCCGAAGCGGGTTTCTCTCATTAACCCAGATAGCAGCCAGAATCACTCCTGTTGCTCGTTGAGTCCGTACTCCTCGTTGATCTCGTCATACGTCGGCTGAATCAC
>JAZFZN010000111.1:0-5208 GCA_036475515.1 Gammaproteobacteria bacterium | reverse complement strand
GGCGCCGTCCCGCCTTTGCTCAGAATCTCTTCACGGTATCGGGCAGCGGTCTCCTTGTCGAACCGACTGGTTTCCTTGAAGGCCTGAAAAGCGTCAGCGTCGAGGACTTCCGACCACAGATAGCTGTAGTAACCCGACGAATAGCCACCCGCGAAGATGTGTGCGAAGTACGGGCTGCGATAACGCGGAATGATCTCCTCGATGAGCCCGATCCTCTCCATGCTGGAGTTCTCGAACGCACGCGAATCGACTTTGGTCGGCTCCTTCATTGTGTGGTAGTCCATGTCCAGGTAGGACGCCGCCATGTACTCGACGGTTTCGAAGCCCTGGTTGAACTTGGCGCTGGCTTCTATCTTGTCGATGTACTCCTGAGGAATGTTTTCACCGGTCTCATAGTGCTTCGCGAACATGCGCAATGTTTCCGGTTCGGCCATCCAGTTCTCCATGACCTGTGACGGAAACTCGACGAAGTCACGTGGCGTAGCGGTGCCTGCCAAAGACTGGTAAGTCACATCCGAAAACATGCCGTGCAATGCGTGGCCGAACTCGTGAAACAAAGTCGAAGCCTCGGTCATGCTCAACAACGACGGTGAATCTTCGGTCGGCGGCGGGAAATTAAAGTTGTTCGTGACGATCGGTGTCACGTCGCCATCCAGCTTCGACTGTGATCGCAACGCGTTCATCCACGCGCCACCACGCTTGCTCTCGCGTGCAAAGAAGTCCATGTACAGGATCGCGAGGTGGCTGCCGTCGACGTCGAAGACTTCGTAGACCTCCTGATCCGGATGCCATTTCGGCAGTTCGGCCCGAGGCTCAAATGTCACCCCCCAAAGATTGTTTGCAACCGCGAATACACCGTCGCGCACAGCACCGACTTCAAAGTATGGACGCAGCACCTCCTGGTCGAAGTCGTACCGCTCTTTGCGAACTTTCTCGGTGTAGTGGCGCCAATCCCATCCTTCGAGCTCACCTTCGACACCGCTTTCATTCATCATCGCCTGGAGTGCGTCCCGTTCTTTCTTTGCGACCACGATTGCCGGTTTCCAGACCCTGTCGAGCATCTCGTAAACACGCTCGGGATTCTCAGCCATGTTGTCTTCGAGAACGTAGTGCGCGTGGGTTTCGTACCCCATCAGGTTTGCACGTTCTGAACGCAACGCCGCCATTTTCGCGAGTATCACCTTGTTGTCTGTTTCGTTGTCGTTGTCTCCACGCATCGCATAACCATCATAAATCTGTCTGCGCAGTTCACGATTCGGCGAATATTCCAGGAAGGGATTGATACTCGGACGCTGTAGACCAAAAGCCCAGCACTCATCGCATTCGCGATCATCGCTCTTGGCTCTTTCGGCAGCCATTGCGACCAGATTGGCTGGCAATGCACCGAGATCAGCACGATCGGTCACGAGCAGCTCGAACCCATTCGTATCGTCCAGCAGATTGTTTCGAAACTCCTGTGACAGGCTTGCCAATTCTGCGTTGATCTCGCGCAGACGTTCCTGCGATTCTTCATCCAAGCCAACTCCGGCGCGTACGAACTGTTTGTGCGTTTCCGTCAGAAGACGCAGCTGTTCTGTGTTCAGATCAAGGTCGTCACGCTGGTTGTAGACGGCCTTGACGCGCGCATACAAATCGCCGTTCAACGCGATGTCATCGCCGTGCGCGGACAGTTGTGGTGCAATCTCGGTACCGATTTCTCGGGTTGTTTCGTTCGAGTGCGCGCCATTGACGGCAAAAAACACGTTCGCTACGCGGGTCAGTGTTTTGCCGCTGCGTTCCAGCGCTTCGATCGTATTCTCAAATGTCGGTGCATCCGGATTGTTGACGATCGCATCGACCTCCGCCTTTTGTTCCGCCATGCCCTGTTGGAAGGCCGGCATGTAGTGCTCGTCTTCGATGTTGTCAAACGGTGGCACGCCAAATGGCGTGTCCCATTCGTTCACGAAGGGATTCGCGGCATCGGCGACTTCGATCGTAGCAGTGTCTGTTTGCACTGCAGCATCCTCTTCCGCAGGCTGTGAGCAACCGCCGGCCAGCAGGCCTGCGGCCAGCAGAAATCCAAAAAACTTCGTCATTTTCAAACCCTTATGTGATAGTTACTTGACCACGGCACGCCAGACGCAGCCCGCCGTGTCGGTGAGGGTCCGCAACTTAGCGTAAATCCTGGCGTGTTGCCAGTTGCATAGATGCACGAAACCGCCGCAGGGTTCCCCGCGGTCAGGTGCCTTTTCAGTGTTCTGCTTGTGCGTATAGCGCGTCGATGATCGGGCATTCCGGGGTTTGATCGTCACTGCATTGCGACGCCATCTCCGTCAGCACCCGTTCAAGACGCTGCAGGTCATCGATCTTGCGTTGAATCGTTTCCAAATGATCCATCGTGATCTCGCGGATGTCGTGGCAGGTGTAGTTGTGGCCGACCAGCGTCAGCAACTGCTCGATTTCTGCGATGCTGAAACCGAGTTCGCGGCTGCGACGGATGAAGGTGAGCCGCTTGACGCCGTCGGTGTCGTATACGCGATGCCCGCCTGCAGTGCGCATCGGTTCCGGCAACAGGCCCTGGTGTTCGTAGTAACGGATCGTCTCGACTTTGCTGCCGGTGCGCTTCGCCAGTTCCCCGATTCCGATCAACTCCTGATGTTGCATTGCATCAATCATCTTTTTTACGACTTGAATCTGTAGCAGCTACAGATTGTATACTATATCGCGACCTCCAGTTCCGGGAGAACGCTATGAGCGACAAAACAGCACTGAAAGACGTTTTTCACTTCGACAGCGCCGGCACTCTTGAGAGGCCCGGACCCATCGGGCGTCTGGTCCGGTTGTTTTCCGGGATCGTACTCGGCTGGATGGTGTACCAGATCGCGACCGTCGCGGACGTCAACGGCCTGACCAACCCAATGTACTGGGTGTGGGTTGCCTTCGCACTGATGCTGGCGCCGTATGTCGTCAACATCGGATTCGGTGTCAACTGGGGTGGATGGCCACGGATTGCGAGCATCGTTCTGCTAGCGGGCGCGGCACTGTTCGGATGGATCATGCAAGGCGCCCCACTGAGCGAAGCTCTTGTGTGGACAACCAATATCTGGATGATCTCTGTATTCGGCTACCTCGGTTTGTCGTTTCTTCTTTCAGCGATCCTGGCGACGCCCGGTTGTGAGATGCGTGCGATCCCCCATCTGTACGGAATCTTCACACGCAACCCGAGTCAGGAACACTACTGCCCGGGTTTCATCAAGAACGTGGACGACTGGGAGAAAAGCCTGCACGGTGATGGTGGAGATAATGCCTCGGAACACAGTTCGGACATCACGACCAATGTCGGCAAAGTGATGCTCTTCTACGTCCTGCCGTTCGTCGCGATTGAGATCGCAGGCAACTGGGGCAGTCGCGAACTGGTTGGCATCGTGTGGCCGCTCGGCTTAGCAATCATGGGTGTCACTTGTCTGATCAACGCCGCGCGTTCCCATCGCGTGCATTGCTATTTTCTCGGACCATTGTTTCTGCTCGCGGCAGTCGCGAGTTTCGTGCACGTCAACGGCTGGATTGATCTCGGACCAAACGCCGGTTCGGTGATACTCAATGGGACGATCGTTCTGGCAATCGTGTTGTACATCGTGTCCGAAAAAATCTGGGGCAAATATTTTGGGAGCAGACCTGAACAACAAGGAACCTGAATGAACAAGGATGCTGTGCAAATACAGTTTTTGACTTTCGATGGTTGTCCCCTGGCGCCGGCCGCGCAAGAAGTGCTCGAAAAAGCACTAGTACAGTGCGGTCTGAAAGGCCGATACGAAGTCGTGGACATTTTCGACGCCGCGACGCCCGCGAGGCTGCTCGCCTGGGGTTCACCGACCATTCTGATCAATGGCCGTGATGTCGATGGACAAACGCTCGATGAGGGCGCGTGTTGCCGGATTTACGACACGCCCGATAAGGTTCCGGTAATCAACGACATTGTTGATGCGATCGAACACGCACTGAGCGATGAAACCCCAAGCGATGGATGATCAAAACAAAGTCGCCACCACGACCGGCGGTGCGATTGGTATAAGCGCCATCGCCTCGTTCATCGGTTTGTGCTGTATCGGACCGTGGTCGGTTGCCATGCTCGGTGTGTCCGGGGCAGTCGCGATGGCGCGTTGGGCCTGGTTGCGCCCTTACATCCTGGTCGTTGCGGCAGCGATGCTGGCCTGGGCGTTCTGGCGTGTGTACCGACCACAACCGGTTTGCGAAGACGGCAGCTGTCCGCCACGTCCGTCGGTGTGGTTGAAAACAGTGCTGTGGTTTGCGGCCGTATTGATTGTTCTGGCTTTTTTTGCCGAAGACCTGCAGTGGTTGCTGGTCGATCCGACACCGGAAGGACTCCGCGAGTAATGACAGCTGACCCAGAGAACTAAATGATGAACGCATTATTGAAAAACATGACACGCGGAATCGTTGTTGCTTCAGTGACCACAGCCCTTCTGGCATGCGGCCGCAGTGAACCCGAAAACATCGACGCGCAGACCGACTCACCCGTAGCAACCCACTACACCGTGATGGGTGAAGACCTACAGGCCATCCGTGACGACTTCAACGCCAACATTGGCAAGATCCGGCTGGTTTTTCTGAGCGGACCGACCTGCGGGATCTGTTTGCGTGGCATGGCGGACCTGAACGACGCGTTCATCGCAGAACACCAGAACGATGAGCGCCTGGTCACCTTCATTGCCTACGTGCCGACACTCGGTGCCAGAGAAGAACACGTGGCGCCGGCGATACCGTTGCTCGACGGACCACGCGTTCACCACTACTGGGAAGACAGCGGCATCATCGGTCGATACTACATGCGCACCCTCGGAATCGAGCCAATCTACGCGTGGGACATCTGGATGCTGTATGGCCCGGAGGCAGTGTGGGAAGAAACGCTGCCACCTGACCCTCTTTTCTGGCAACACCAACTCGGTTCGATCGACAAGGCCGAACGACTCGACGCGGACGTGTTTGCACGGGTTACCCGGGAACATCTCGATGGACTCGCCGATGGACCGATGCTCGCGGAGCAAGAAGAGACAGAGTTGTATGCCGACGGCACGATGATTCCAAAAGTTGCGCAGCCGCGTGGTGTCGCGATTCAGGAACACATCATCGGTCGTGGGCTCTATCATAATCTGAAACGCATCAACGCAATCGATATGACCGGAACGATCGCAACTGAGGATACCGTGT
>JAZFZN010000110.1:0-5481 GCA_036475515.1 Gammaproteobacteria bacterium | reverse complement strand
TCGCCGACGCGATCGAATCGTCGGCTCTGATCGTGTTGTGCACCGACTACGACAGCGATGGCGTAACGGCGAATTGGGTAGCAAGGCGCGCGCTCGTGAACTTTTTCAATGTCGAGCAGGAACGCGTGGTATCCGTCATCGGCGAACGTCGAGCAGGCTATGGAATCACCGATGCCGTCTGCGACGAAATCGAATCCCTGCCCGGGAAGGTCGCACTGGTGATCTCTGCAGACCAGGGCTCATCAGACGAGCCTCGCATCAAGCGGTTGAAGGCACACGGAATCCCCGTGTGTATCACAGACCACCACCAACTTGGGCCGGAAGGACCACCGCTTTCGGCCGCTGCCGTCGTCAACCCGCAACGCGCGGATTGCGGATACGAAAAAACCATCGCCGGTGTCGCCGTTTTGTTCCTGATGATGTGTCTGGTCAGACAGGAACTGATCCGGCGTGGCACGTTATCGAACGATGCACCGAAACTGACGCCTCTGTTAAAGAACGTCGCGCTCGGTACGATCGCCGACTGCGTCGGCCTCGATACCGCGGTCAACCGCGCTCTGGTCCGCGCGGGGCTGCAACTCATCAACCGCTTCGACGACCCGGCGTGGCAGGCGATGCGCGCCTTGCTCGGTACCGAACGCGCCCCGTTCGATGCGGAACTTCTCAGTTTTCAGGTGGCCAGTCGCATCAATGCCGCGAGCCGCGTCGCCAACGCGTATACCGCACTGAACTTCCTGCTCTCCGAAGACTGCGACAGCGCACGTGTCCATCTCGCCCGGCTGGACCAAGACAACAAGGAACGCAGGCGCATTGAAGCCGAAATGCTCGATCTGGCGATGGCCGCTGCCCTGCCAAAGGCGGTACCGGGAAAATGCAGTCTCGTCGTCGCGATCGACGGCCACCCCGGTGTGCAGGGCATAGTCGCTTCCCGGATTGCGGAACGATTCGGTGTTCCATCTTGCGTCCTGACGAGAATCGACGATTCGATATTCAGCGGCAGTCTTCGCGCAGGTTTGGACGAAGTTGACATCCACACCGTGTTAGAGACCATCGACGCTTTGTATCCCGGTATGTTGAAGTCCTACGGTGGTCACCGCGCGGCCGGTGGACTGAGACTTACGACCGATGGCCTGCAATCTTTCGAGGATGCTTTCGAACAGGCTGTGCGCACACAGATCGGCCCGGCAGAACCGGCTCCGCTGCTGTTGACGGACGGGAAACTCGACGAGGACTCCCTGACGCTGCGGACCGTTGAGACCCTGGATACGCTGCAGCCATACGGACGCGGCTGGCCTGCACCCCAGTATGACAATGTGTTTCGTATCAAGAGTATCCGCTACGTCGGCGAAACCGGCGAACACGCACAACTGGTGCTGGAGACGCTGGACGAACGACGCCTTCGTGGCATTTTCTTTCGCGGGCGGGACACGCTGACTGAAATGACGCCCGGCACGATTGCGCGCTTTGTTTATACCCCAACTGCGAACCGCTATCGTGGCGGCGTGACCCTGCAACTCCTCGTCCGTCATGTTGAAGCAGTCTGATGAAATTTACTCAGGAACACGCCGGTGCGCTTAACGTCGTTCAGGCATGCTCACCAGGACGGATTCGCATTCGAGAACAGGTCATCACGGACAATGTACTCCTGACGCCGGAACGGGTCGTTATGGCATGGACGACAAAGTCACCCGATGCCCTGGCGGAGACCGACTTCGAAGCGGTTTTCGCAACGGATCCGGAAGTGATCATTCTGGGAACCGGTGCGACCCTGGTTTTCCCGAACCCGAAACTGAACGCGGCTGTGCTGGGCCGTGGAATCGGTTTTGAGGTGATGGATACGGCAGCAGCCTGCCGTACGTACAATGTGCTGGCGTTGGAAGGTCGTCGTGTAAGCGCCGCGTTGTTGTGGTGACTCGAAAGCCGGTCAACCGAACAGAGCGTGTACGCTGAAACCATTTTTTTCCATGATCTTGCGCAACCGCTTCAAAGCTTCCATCTGAATCTGACGCACCCGTTCGCGCGTCACACCGATCTCTTCACCGACCTGTTCCAGTGTATGACGGTTGTATCCATGCAACCCGAAACGGCGGTCCACGACAGCGCGTTGTTTTTCGTTCAGACATTCGAGCCATCGTTCGAGCGCGTCGTGCAGATCCTCGTCCTGCGCTTTCGTGGACGGATCGACGCCGCGTTCGTCAGGAATTGAATCCAATACGGTACGATCGCCTTCGGGTCCGATCGTCGCATTCGCGGATATGGTTCGTTCGCTCAAACCGAGCAACCGCTCGACAACATCGACCGGCTTGTCGACAGCTTGCGCGATTTCATCCGGTCGTGGCTCCCGGTCCAGCTCCTGTGTCAGTTTGCGGGCTGCGCGGCCATAGGAATTCAGTTCCTTGACGATATGTATTGGCAACCTAACTGTGCGGGTCTGATTCATGATTGCGCGTTCGATGGTCTGCCTGATCCACCAGGTCGCATAGGTCGAAAAACGGAAACCGCGTTCCGGATCGAATTTCTTGACCGCGTGGATCAAACCCAGGTTGCCCTCCTCGATCAGATCGAGCAGTGGAAGTCCACGATTGACATAGCGGCGTGCAATCTTGACGACAAGTCTGAGATTGCTTTCGATCATCCGGTGACGAGCTGCCTCATCGCCTGCCTGGATGCGACGTGCGAAATACACTTCTTCTTCGGCTGTGAGCAGAGAAGAAAGACCGATTTCGCTCAGATAAAGCCGGGTCGCGTCGAAATCGATGGATTCTTTTCCATGCCCGTTGGTACGGGCCGAACCATTGGCCGGCTTCGACTTTTTATTGTCACCGACCGTTCGAGCGACAACTGACGCGTCGACTTGTGACAAAGGCTTGACACGCATCTCACTGCGACCTTTTTGTTGTTTTGGGAGTCCGTTCCCCGTCAGCGAGACGAAAACCTCATCGTCGCGGCAAGTACAGCGCAGGATCTACAGGTTGACCGTTAACGCGAATCTCGAAGTGCAGAAGCGGACGGTTGCCCGGCCCCTCCCCCATTTGCGCGATATGTTGCCCTGAAACGATTTCGTCGCCCTGCGAGACAAGCAGGACACGATTGTGCCCATAGGCACTGAGATAAGTCTCGTTATGTTTGACAATGATAAGCTTGCCATAGCCGATAAGTCCACTGCCTACGTAAACGACTTTGCCCGCACCGGCTGCCTTGACAGCCGCACCTTGCACGCCCCCGATATCAAGGCCTTCACCGATTGATGACGCATCACCGAAAGCGGCCACCACCGGTCCGTCGGCTGGCCATTCGAAAACCGGCGCCGGTTGTTTCGGTTTGCTTGCAGTTGCCGGTGTTTTTTGAGGTTGTTTCGCAGTTGACGATTCAGGTCTTTGTTTTTGTGCAGTTGTTTGACCCGTGGGAGCGTAAAGACGCAGACGCTGTCCCGGATAGATCAGGTCACCATTGTCCAGCTTGTTCCACGCTGCGAGTTTCTGCCAGTCGAGGTTGTGGCGCCATGCGATTGCATACAAGGTATCGCCTTCTTTTACCGTATGGGTTTGAGGCGTCTCGGCCTTTTCTGGCTCCCAACGCAACGCACTCGCACAGCCCCCCGCAAGACCCGAGACAAGTATCACCAGGCAGGCTTGCGCGACGGTCAGTCGCGCAACAGCAGGTAAGCGATGACGAGTGCGAGAACGAACAACCATCCCAGAGTATCAATGTGGCGGCGGATCTGACGTTCCATCGGCTCTCCGCCCCAAACGATAAGCCCGGATACAAGAAAAAACCTGCCGCCACGTCCAACCACTGATGCGCCCATGAACAACGGCAGATTCATGCCCAAAGCACCGGCAGCGATCGTGAACAGTTTGTAGGGTATCGGCGAAAACCCCGCCAACAATACAGTCCAGAAACCGTATGTTTCGAACCAGCGACGAACCTCAAGGTATTCATCGTAATAACCGAGACGTTCCAACACCGGTATCAATGCGTCGATTGCAAAGTAGCCGATCAGATAGCCGGCCAGTCCCCCGGCTACGGAAGTGATCGTGGTCAGTGCGGCAAATCGCCACCCGCGCCTCGGCGTCGCGAGTGTCATCGGCGCCAGCATTACATCCGGCGGTATCGGAAAGAACGACGATTCGGCAAACGACAATGCACCGAGGTACACCGGTGCATGAGGATGTTTCGACCAGACCAGCACGCGATCATACAGCCGCGAGAAGAGCCGCATCAGTGCACGCCGTCGACGAGTGGCACGAAACTGACGAGGTCGAGTACCTCGCGATGGTATTCATCCCCGTCGCGGACAATCCGCAACAGCTCCTGACGGCCGCGTGGACCGACCGGAATGACCAGCCGGCCGCCATCGGCGAGCTGTTCGAGCAGGGGTGCGGGTACATCCTCAGGCGCGGCTGTGACGATGATGCCGTCGAACGGCGCTTCAGAGGTCCACCCTTTCAACCCGTCTCCGTGTTTGAAACGAATGTTGTGTAGCCCGATGCGACGCAACACCTGTCGAGCGCGCCGCTGCAACGGTGCGATGCGTTCGATCGTGAACACCTGTGGTACCAGGCCGGCCAGTACAGCGGTCTGATAACCACACCCGGTTCCGATTTCGAGCACTTTGCCGGGGGACTCATTTTCGGTGAGCGCTTCACTCATGCGGGCAACGACATAGGGCTGTGAAATGGTCTGGCCGTGCCCGATCGGCAGCGCCGTATCTTCGTAGGCACGGGTCCCGAGCGCTTCGTCGATGAACAGATGGCGTGGGACGCTGCGAATCCGGTCCAGTACCGCGGAACTTTGGATGCCGTGCTCGCGCAAGCGGTTCACGAGACGCTCGCGGGTACGCGCTGAAGTCATTCCGATGCCTTCGGTCGTTGCGTTCATCCGACTGCCAGCCATTCCTTCAAGCCATCGACATCGACGTGTCGGGTCAGGTCTACGTCCAGTGGGGTCACGGAAACATAACCATCGGCGATCGCATCGAAATCGGTTCCGGGACCGGCATCTTCGCCCGCACCTGCCGGCCCGATCCACCATATCTCGCGTCCGCGTGGATCGCGCTCACGAATCGCACGTTCGGCACGATGCCGGTGTCCCAGTCTTGTCGCACGAAAACCCTTGACCGCGTCGAATGGAACGTCCGGTACATTGACATTCAGGATGGTGTTTCTTGGTAGTGGCACCTCTATCAGACGCTCGATAATCCTGCAGGCCACCTCACCTGCAGTATCAAAATGACCGGCACCAGTAGAAACGAGTGACATTGCGATGGCCGGTAGCCCCAGAAAACGGCCTTCCATCGCAGCGGCCACGGTACCCGAGTAAAGCACGTCATCGCCGAGGTTTGCACCGTCGTTGATTCCGGAAAAAACCATGTCCGGTTCTTCGTCGAGCAGCCCGGTGATCGCGAGGTGTACGCAGTCTGTGGGTGTGCCCTCGACACTGTAGACATTTCTTGTTTCGTTTCGCACACGCAGTGGCGCA
>JAZFZN010000109.1:0-3169 GCA_036475515.1 Gammaproteobacteria bacterium | reverse complement strand
ACTTTCAAAGACACTACTATGAAACAGCTGACACTGATTTTTTCTCTGATTGCATTATTCCTATCCGGTTGCGCCTCATCCGGAACGACACCCGGTACCGAAGTCGACGAGACTGTTGAGGTCGATGAAAACGTCGAGACGGGTGAGACCGTTGAGACCGTAGAGGTCGATGAGACCACTTTCAGCGAAGACGAAATCTTTGCCGAGATTGAAGGGTTCTTTGGTCGCGGCGCGGAAGGTATCGCCGACGTTCTGAACAAGGTGTTCAGCGAACAGGGCCGTCCAAACGGTTACATCAAGGGCGACGAAGCGGGTGGCGCTTTTACAATCGGTCTGCGCTACGGACGCGGCAGGCTGCAACTAAAAGACGGTACCCAACGCAACGTGTACTGGTCCGGTCCATCCATCGGTCTGGATATCGGCGGTAACGCGGCGAAAGCCTTTGTGTTGATCTACGATTTGCCGGACGAACAATCGCTGTATCAACGCTTTCCAGGGGTCGACGGCAGTCTGTACTTTGTCGGTGGTGTTGGCGTGAACTACAACCAGGCCGGTGGCATCAGACTGGCGCCGATCCGCTTCGGTGTCGGCTGGCGCCAGGGGATCAACATCGGTTACATGCGGATCAGCGAGAAGCAGACCTGGAACCCGTTCTGACGTGTATCTCTTGAGACTCGTCTGGCTGATGCCGTTGCTGTACACCACGGTGTGGGCCGGAGACGGTCTTGCGTCGTTGTCGTGGATGAACGGTTGCTGGGTATCGGAGACGGAAACCAGCCGTTCAGACCACTGGTGGATGCCCGGTCACGGCGGGACGATGATCGGCATACAACGCGATGTCGCGAACGACACCACGCAGTTCGTTGAATTCGTGCAGATCAATGAACGCGACGGCAGAATCGTTTATGACGTTTCTCCGTCGGGACAGACGCGAACGGAATTCGCGCTGATCGAGCAGGGGGCACAACGTGTCGTGTTCGAGAAGCCTGATCACGACTACCCGCAACGGATCATGTACGAAAGCGAAGGCGATGTGCTGACCGCACGCATCGAAGGCAACGTCGATGGCGAGTTCAGAAGCTCGGAATGGCGTTGGCAACGCGCGGAATGCTTATAACTTAGTCTCTTTGTACCACCAGGCTGGCTTCGCCGACGCTCACAGTCAGTTCCAGCCGATCGTCCCCCTCGCCTTCGATCGTGATGTCGCTGCTCGGCCCGGGTGGCCGGTTCGGTTTGACGCGGTCGCCGTTCAGATTCAGGCTGACACTGCCGACATTGGCGCTCAGCCGGATGTCGCCGTGGGAAGATGTGGCTGAGCGGGCGTCGATCTCGCCGACCCCGACATTGGCGTCGATCGAACCGGAGGGCACGTCGATTTCGAGTTCACCGACGCTAACGCGCGCGTCGACTCCACCGCTGAGTCCGGCGATGTTCAACGCCCCCACATTCACGTTCATGCGTGTGGCAAACCGTTCGGGCACGCGGATCTCCCATTCTTCTTCAAGATAGTCGCGGTCGTCCTCGGTGAGACGGACCGGATAGTCGACCGAGAACGAAACGCGCCCCCGGCTCATCAACTCGTGGGTCAGCTCCGCACCGGCAATCGCTTCGCGCACCTTCTTGCTCGTCACGACTAGGTATTTCTTGTCCTCGCGCAGGGTCAACGTGACCCGGACACTGTCTCCATCGTCTCCGATGACACGCACTTCGCCGACGTCGACGCGAAGCACAAATGTGTCGAGATCCGCTGCCGGTACTTCAGTGGTCAATGTGCGGGTTTCGAGGGCACTCGCGGGGCTGGCGGTACACAGGGCAAGCACGCCAGCCAGAATACGCAGGTTCATATCTCTCTCCCATCGAAAAACGGGTTATTGATCCTATGATACCGGCTGCCCGCCGATGGTTTGAATCAATGTAAAAAATTGGTTAATTCGGGGTCGGCTCTGGAACGAAAATGCCGCAGCCGACATCTAATATCCCACACGCGATTGCAAAAAACTGATAACCAGATGGTTGGCGTTTTTCAGACTGTCCTGCGTGGCACAGCGATTATGTTTCCGCTGCTGTTTGCAGCGATTGCTGTGAACCCGAAGGAAGCTCCGGCCGCATGTGGCGATGACGCCGGCTACCACCAGCTTGATTTCTGGCTCGGTAGCTGGCAGGTCTTCGACAAAGAGGGCGTGCTGCAGGGGGCGAACGAGATCGAAAAGGTTCTCAAAGGCTGCCTTGTTGTCGAGAATTGGCATGGTACTGCGAGCGGCGAAGGCAAGAGCTGGTTCTACTACAACACGCACACCAAACGATGGAAGCAGGTTTGGATCACGACGCGGGCTGCGGAACCTGGCGGTATGAAAGAAAAGGAATTGATTGAAACGTTCGCGGATGGTGGCGTTCGCTTTCAGGGGCGGATTCATGTCGGAACGGGCCAGACGATCCTCGATCGTACGACTCTTGCGCCGCTACCGGACGGGAGAGTGCGGCAGACGATCGAGATCTCCCGCAACAACGGAGAGACCTGGGAGCCGACATTCGATGCGTATTACGTTCGGGACGACTAGTTCGTAGTGAACTGATGGTTAGCGTACCGAAGCCCTGACGCGCTTCAGGAACTCGGTGACGTGATCCCGGTCGATCCAGCGCACGACGACAATGAGATTGTCCTCGGGATCGATCCAAATCACATTGCCACCACTGCCGAGTGCGGCGTAGCTGTCCTCAGGCAGCCCCGGCCACATCTTGCCGTCTGTGTTGAGCCACCACATGTAGCCATAACGCGGTTCCGGTCCGGTGGGCACGCGGATTTGTTCGACCCAGGATGGAGAGAATATCTGTCTGTCCTGCCAACGACCGTCGTTGAGAAACAGCAGACCGAAACGCGCCATATCGCGTGCGCTGATCCACATGCCGCCACCCCAATGGCCACCGCCGCTCACCGATTGCACCGGTCTGCCGTCGATTTCCGTCCATGAGGTTCTGTAGCCGTGCCAGTACCAGGCATCGCTGGCACCGATCGGATCCATAACGCGTTTCTTCAGCACCGCGGGCAATGGCCGTTGCCACAGTTCGAGCAACGCGTAGGCGGCCAGATTGACGCGTACGTCGTTGTACTCCCAGAACGTACCCGGTGATTGCAACTCGCGATCGACACCCTTGCGACGATCTGCGGTGT
>JAZFZN010000108.1:0-2401 GCA_036475515.1 Gammaproteobacteria bacterium | reverse complement strand
GCGGCGAGACTTCGATTCCCGATGCGTCTCAGAACGCCGCGGTCGGAATCCCGGCTGATCTGATACGTCGCCGCCCCGATGTACGCGCAGCAGAGATGGCGGCCGCCGCGCAATCCGCGGGGATCGGCGTGGCCGTTGCGGACCTGTACCCGCAGTTCGTGCTGGCGGGATCATTCGGGCTCGCAGGTGAGTCATTTTCTGATCAATTCGAATCAGGTAGCGTTAGCGGATTCGTCGCACCGCTGGTGAACTGGAATATCTTCAACTATGACCGCATCAAGAACAATATCCGTGTTCAGGATGCACGCTTCCAGCAACTGGTGGTTTCCTACGAGATCGTTGTGCTGAATGCGGCGCGAGAAGTCGAGGACGGTCTGGTCGGGTTCTTGCGCTCGCAGGAGCGGGTACAGTACCTGGAACAGGCTGTTGTCGCAGCGCAGCGCTCGGTAGAACTATCACTGGATCAGTACGAGTCAGGTCTGGTCGATTTTCAACGCGTGCTTAACAGCCAAGCGTCGCTGCTCGGCCAGCAGGATGCGCTCGCGGACGCGCGAGGCCAGATTGCGAGTTCTCTGGTATCAACCTACCGTGCATTGGGCGGCGGTTGGCAGCTGCGTGAAGGAAACAGCGTCGTCAATCCGTCGATTCTGGATGCCATGCGACAGCGCACGGACTGGGGAGATCTGCTCGATGAATAGGCCCGGCGAGAGTTCGCCGGACGTCTTCGAGGTCGGGCTGTCGGTCACTCGGATGGGCAGGCCTCACCTTCGGGTCGATGCTCACCATGGTGATAATCCCGGTCCTCTACGCTACCGTTTTCCGCATCAGAGAAATCGACTATGACAGGTAGACTCGGCATGTTCCGGAACCAGCGGTTGTGAGTCGGACCCAAATCTTTCTCACGGTTGGCTTTACGGTCCTCAGCGCCATGTTCGCCCGCGCTGACCAGGTCATCGAAGATCAGAGTGACGCCGGACGCGAATATAAGCGCTCGACGATCATCGTTCCTTACGCGTTCTCTACCGAGGCGTTAGATACAGGCATCGGGGCCGTGTTGTATCGCAAGCCTTTGTTTCAGTCCAACGCAGGCGCATTCCTGACAGGGTATGGCACCGCGAACTCGTCGTTCGGACTGTTCGGCGGAATTCAGAATATCCAGCTCACTGATCGGCTGTTCTTCAATCCGACGATCGGTCTGATGAGCAATGACCAGCAGCGCTTTTACGGTGAGTTGGGTTACGACGCCAATTCAATCCCTTCGGGCAGCAACGATTCGGACGAGGACGATTTCTTCTTCGGTGGCGGCCTGGACACATATCTGCACCTGACGTTCCGCTACGTGCTGCCCACCGGCGTCGGCAAGGAAGCGCCGCCGCACCGCTACATCACGCGCGATGGCCTGTTGGTCGATGGTTCGACGTATCAGGGCAGCTGGAATCCACGCACCAGTGGCCGCACCCTGATCTATGTCCGTCCTTTCTACCAGCGCAGGACGATGGACATTGACGCCGATAACGTGGGATTGCTTCCGCCGGAGGCCGGACTCCAGGAGGGTGACGAGGTCAAAATCCCGACGAACGGCGTCGAGGCAGGTATCGAGTATGACAATCGTGATTTTGCTACAAATCCCGCGCAAGGCAGCTTGACGCGAATCCACGTAGCAAGGGACTTCGGCTGGTTCGACCGCTCCAACAGTTGGACTGCGCTCGAGTTCGGTTTCAGCAAATACTGGGATCTCGGCGACACCGAGCGCTTCGCACAGCGCGTGTTCGCTGCGAACGCGTGGACGGCATACGTGCCGAGCTGGTCCGCAGAATTTGTCACCCCGGACTTCGTGAGGATCCGCAATCGGCCACCGAGCAACCGCGGCGCGACGCTCGGCGGGGTCGAACGGCTGCGCGGCTATCCCAGGGGGCGCTTCAACGACAAAGCAGCAATCTACTATGCAGCCGAACTTCGCCTGATCCCACGATGGGATCCGTTCCGAAATTGGCCACTCATCCGGGGCTGGCCCTGGCGATGGTGGCAGGCCGTTGTCTTCGCGGAGGTCGGCCGCGTGGCGCCATCGTGGCACATCGGCGATCTGCATGAAGATCTGAAATGGTCAGCCGGGGCCGGCCTCCGCTTCATGATAGGTGGTGGGATCATCCGTCTCGACTTCGCGACCTCTGAAGAGAGCACCCAGTGGTGGGTGATGGCCCGCCAGGCATTTTGATTGGCCCCTCAAGCGCGGTCTCGGCTAGGATGTCGTGGAGACGGGATCGTGGTATGAGCGCTGCAGACGAGTAGCTTTTACAGATTGAAGTCGTCGATGTTGTCGGCGATATCCATTCGCAATGTGGCTGGATTCTATGTGGGTCGCTGGCGTTGGCGTGGAGTGGCAGTGGATGCCAACGCGAGC
>JAZFZN010000107.1:0-4736 GCA_036475515.1 Gammaproteobacteria bacterium | reverse complement strand
CCCATGGTTTCAGAAACGCACGAAGTAGATCAGCGCGACACCGACAACCATGCTGATCAATCCGAATATGCGCAACTTGCCGTCGTCGGTCTGAGACAGCATCGCCATGGTGCGACGCGTGCCCGATGGGTTTGCGAATGGCATGAGACCTTCCAGCACCATCATCAGGCCGAGCGCCGACAACAAATCCGCCCAATCCATAAAGCGTACGGTCGGTTACTGGCCTGAACGGTTCAGGTACTTGAAGAATTCGTTGTCGCCCGGACGCAGAATCAAAATATCCTGGTCTCGCCCAAGCGACGACCTGTAGGCCTGCATACTGCGATAAAAGGAGTAGAACTCAGGGTTCGGCGAATACGCTCCGGCATAGACCTCGGCGGACCTTGCGTCCCCTTCGCCACGGATCTGTTCGGCCTCTCGGTTGGCTTCGGCGAGGATCACGGTACGGTCACGCTCTGCGGTCGCCCGTATCTCCTCAGCCAGTTCTGCGCCCTCGGCACGATTCAGTGTCGCATCGCGGACACGTTCCTGGCGCATGCGTTGGAATACACGTTCACTGACTTCCTCAGGCAGATCGACACGTTTCACGCGCACGTCGACGAGTTCGACACCGTATTGAGTCGAAACGTCCTCCACGGCACGGAGCAGCGACAGCATCAGCGCGGTCCGTTGTTCGGCCACCGATTCCTGAATTGTAAGCGTCGCAAACTGACTTTTCAGTGTGTTTGTGATGATCGTCGTAAGACGGTTGCTTGCAATCTGTTCGTCACCGGCTGTTGCGCGGTAGAACTGCGATACGTCCCTGATACGCCACTTTATGAAGAAGTCCACGTTGAGGAAGTTTCCTTCACCGGTCAGGAAACGTTCCGGGGGTCGGTCAATCGTCAGGATGCGTTTGTCGAACTTCTGTACGGTGTTGTAAATCGGCACCTTAAAATGCAAACCGGGCTGATAGTCAGCCTTGACGATCCTACCAAACTGGAACTTGATCGCGAGTTCGCGCTCACTGACGGTAAACAAACTCGACACGATCAATCCGACGAGCAAACCAACAACGATCATGATGGGAACAATACTGCGTTTCATTACCTGTTCCCCCTCGAACGTGAACGAAGACTCTCGCGCTCGCGCGCTTCGGCATCGGTCCCACTACCGGTCGTCGCGGTACCTGTACGTTCCGGCTGACGTGGAGCGCCACGCTGTTCGATCAGTTTGTCGACCGGCAGATAAATCAGATTGCCGCTGCCTTCCGTGTCCAGAATTACCTTGTTCGAGTCAGCATAGACAACTTCGATGGCCTCCAGGTACAGGCGTTCGCGCGTCACTTCGGGCGCCTTCAGGTATTCAGCCAGCAATTGATTGAAACGGCTGGTCGCACCGAGTGAACCGTTGATAACCCTTTCCTTGTACGCTTCCGCGTCCCGCACACTGCGTATGGCGCGACCACGCGCACGTGGCAGAATTTCGTTTGCATAGGTTTGCGCGGTTTCGACCGCGCGTTCTTTGTCCTGCTTCGATTTCGTCACGTCATCAAATGCATCCTGAACCTGGGCTGGTGCCCTAACATCCTCCAGGTTGACAGACATGACTTCGAGACCCGCGCCATAGAAATCCAGCGCTTCCTGCATGCGTTCGCGCGCCTGTACAACGATCTCTGCACGACCGTCTTCGAAGACATATTGCATCGTGTTGACGCCAACCACTTCGCGCAATGCGCTTTCGCTTATGTCACGCAACGTCTGCTCTGGATTGCGCACATTGAACAACACCGCCTCAGGGTCCGCGCGCCGGTACTGCACCGCCATATCGATCGCGACGATGTTCAGATCTGCGGTCAACATCTGGTTCCGGTACTCAAACTGTTCTTGTTGCTGGGTGTTAACGCGATAGACACGCTCTATCGGCCGCGGTATGTGCCAGTGCAGACCGGGCATCGATGTCCTGTCGTGTGCTCCGAATCGGAGTACGACTCCACGTTCCTGTTCATCGATTCTATAGACGCCCGAAAGCATCCAGATCGCGAACACAGCGAGGATGATGGCCATCGAGCTGATGCCGCCACGCCGCTTGTTGCGGGAACCGCCACCACGAAACATGCCGCCGATCTGTCGTTGCAGATTCCGGACGATGTCGTCCAGGTCCGGCACCTGTTTGCTGCCGTTGCCTTTCCAGGGGTCTTTGTCGTTGGATGCCATTTTTTCCGTGTGTCCTGTAGCCGAAGCCCGCACCGGAGCGGACTGCGCATTGTAGAAATGCCCTAGGACGCCCGCAAGCCCTTGATCCTCAGCTGTTCGGAGTTGCCGAGTCGCCGGTACGTCCGTTCGGGCAACTCGATCCGCATCTCCCAGCCGCCGGACTGTGCAGCACGCTCGCTCCGAACGGCACCCAGCTCGTACAGTCGCGCACGCAAACGTGCATCCTCAGGATCGATCAGTACCGTTTGAGTCCGCGTTTTTGTGGTGAAATGTTCGCCTAGTGCGTTCACGAGTTCTTCGATTCCCGCACCGGTCGTGGCGGAAGTCCGCACCCGGCGCAGCTCACCGTTCGACGCCCGGTCGGCACCGGCCCGACCGTCCGTCAAATCCACCTTGTTGTAGACCTCGATCTGTGGCACCTGTTCGGCACCGATCTCCTCAAGGATGCCGTTCACCTGTTCGCGTCGTTCATCGCGAAACGGATCGCTGCAGTCGATGACGTGCAACAACAAGTCCGCATCGCGCGTTTCTTCAAGTGTCGCCCGAAACGCAGCAATCAGTTCGTGCGGCAAGCCCTGAATGAAACCAACCGCGTCGTTCAGCACGATTGCGCCACCGCGTGATAACTCCACGCGGCGCAAGGTCGGATCCAGCGTCTCAAACAGCCGGTCCGCCACTTCGACCGTCGCACCGGTCAACCGGTTGAACAAGGTCGACTTGCCGGCGTTGGTATAGCCGACCAGCGATACGGTCGGAGCGTCGCCGCGACGGCGTGCGCGCCTGCTTTGCTCGCGCTGGTTGCTGACTTTGCCGAGTCGGCGGCGCAGCATGCGGATCCTTTGACCCAGCAAACGACGGTCTGTTTCGAGCTGTGTTTCACCCGGACCACGCAGCCCGATACCGCCCTTTTGCCGTTCCAAGTGGGTCCAGCCCCGCACCAGACGGGTCGACAGGTGTCGCAATTGCGCCAGTTCGACCTGCAGTTTGCCCTCGTGACTGCGTGCACGTTGCGCAAAAATGTCGAGGATCAGACCGGCGCGATCCAGAACACGACAACGAAGAAGTTGTTCGAGGTTGCGTTCCTGGCTCGGTGTCAACGCGTGATTGAACAGCGCGACTTCCGCATCGCACTGCGCAACGCGTTCACGTATTTCTTCGGCTTTGCCGAGACCGACGAAGTAGCGCGGATGCGGCGCAGCACGCGTTCCTGAGATCGATGCGACGGGTTCGGCACCAGCTGATCGTGCGAGTTCGACGAATTCGTCTCGTACGTCTTCCCTGACTGCCTCGCCGATCCCTAAGTGAACAAGGATTGCGCGTTCGCCGCTCTGCGGACGTTCAAACAATCACGACTCCCGGACCGCGCCTCTACTCCCCATTCGCGCTGTCCTCTTCGCCGTGCGGCAGACGCACTGCACGCGACGGGACGACGGTCGAAATCGCATGCTTGTACACCATCTGACTCACACTGTTGCGTAGCAACACGACGAACTGGTCGAAGGACTCAACCTGCCCTTGCAATTTGATTCCATTCACGAGATAGATCGAAACAGGTACTTTTTCTTTTCTAAGTGTATTGAGGAAAGGATCCTGCAACGACTGACCTTTGGCCATCTGCTCACCACTCTTATAGTTTTTATCGGTTATGGAACGGTCCCCAACAAGAACGGCCGAACCGTCCCAACGGGTCGAGTTTAGCACAGGGCCGCTCCGATACCGCCTTTTGTTCTCAGAAAATCAAACGTTTGGCCGCTGATTCTCGTGTTGGCACTGTCGAACCAGACCAAGTCTCGCTCGCTGCGCAGCCACGTCATCTGGCGTTTCGCGAGGCGGCGTGTCGCGACCAAGGCGTTTTCGATTGCTTCTTCCAGGCTGATCTGGCCGGCAACGTGATCCCAGAGCTGCCGGTAGCCGACGCTGCGCATCGACGGCAACCGGGGATTCAGATCCCCCCGGTCATACAGCCCCCGGACCTCGTCAACAAAACCCTCCGTGAGCATGGCCTCGAAACGCTGCCCGATGCGGGTGTGCAAGTCGGCCCGATCCGCAGGTGCATACGCCAGTTTTAGAAAAGACACCGGGGCATGCGCGGTCAATTGTTGCAGACGGCTGATCGGTTCGCCGGTCAACGCATAAACCTCCAGCGCGCGCTGGATGCGCTGCGGATCATTCGGATGAATCTTTGCGGCCGCATCGGGATCGGCCTCGGCAAGTTCAGCGTGCAATACTGGCCAACCTTCGCGGGCACCGCGTTCGTCGAGTTTGGCACGCAACGCGGGATCGGCCTTTGGCAAAGGAGCCAGCCCGCGTTCCAGCGCACGGAAATACAACATCGTGCCACCGACCAGCAATGGAACGCGGCCTTCGCCGACAATCTCGTTGATGGCGGCGAGTGCGTCGCGGCGAAACGCACCGGCCGAATAGGCTTGCGCCGGATCGCGTATGTCGATGAGCCGGTGGGGTACGGCTGCAAGCACATCCGGCCCGGGCTTTGCGGTACCGATGTCCATGCCGCGGTAGACAATCGACGAATCTACTCTG
>JAZFZN010000106.1:0-2401 GCA_036475515.1 Gammaproteobacteria bacterium | reverse complement strand
ACGTGCCGGGTCGTCTTCGTCGAACGCACTCCACGCCTACGTCGCTGGGAACGACAGAAAATGCGGAAGGCTGACAGGGGGAATTCTGCCCTGTCAATACCACATTTTCAACTGGCAAGGCCGAGCCGGCTTGCTGGCCGTAGGTCTCGGTGAGCGAGTTGTCCATGTCGAGGATCAGTGGCTTCGGTGGCTTCCACTGACGCACCTTGTCGATCCAATCGCCGCAGAGATCCATCAGCTTCTGCAGGTGCCTGCCGATACTGAAGTTTTCCGCGCCCAATCAAAGAGTCCTGACCCCTTTTCCTGTCTGCTCGCCGCGCTGGTGGTGTTGAAACAGGGTCGTATAATGGACGTAACCACGCGAATCGGCCTAATTGGGAGAAACACCATGGAGATCGTGCCAATGGGCAAAGTCATCGTCTCTGCAAAGATCGAGAACCTTGCAGACTTGGTTCGCAGTAACGCGGGTGATATTTCCAGCAGTGACGTGCGTGCCATTCAACTCGATGACGCATTAATCGACACCGAGGCAACCATGCTCTCGCTGCCGAGCAAGCACATCCAAGCTCTGGGGCTCCGGCGGCATCGAACGCGCACGGCGCGAACCACGGCGGGTGTCATTTCGTTCGGCGTGTACGAAGCGGTACGGATCGCCGTCCAGGACCGCGATTGTGTAGTCGAAGTCTGCGAAATCCCCGATGAGTGTCCACCGCTCATTGGACAGATTCCGTTAGAAGCGCTTGATTTTGTTGTCGACCCAAACGGTCAAAAGCTGATCGGCAACCCCGACCACGGTGGGCAGCACATGATCGATCTGTTTTGACCCGCAGTGCTTCGTTTGTCACATCATTGGCTGTCAGTCCCGAAGTCACGCTTGACGGCCTCTACAAAAAGCTGAATGTCCGCTTTGTTCAGTCCCTCACATTCATTTCGGATGCCGCAAGCTGACGCAATTCTACTCTGCCAAGCCGATTGTCACTTACGGGGGGATCGATTCGAATAATGCAGCAAGTACCAGAAATCAGCCACGGCATCGAGATCCTCCGGGTTAGAAGGAGTCCAGGAGCAAGGCGGCTTCACTCTTCGAATCAACCAATGAGCTGAAGAAGTCAGTTAGATCATCTGTTTTGAGTTCTAAACTAAGGACGCTGTCATCGTCTGCGACGCCGCTCACGAGCTGATTCCCTGGGAGTCGACGCACGCCCACCGGAAGGGACTCATCCATCAAACTGGCGTTCTGGCCGCTGTGCTGAAGACCAAGTCGGTGGCTCAGTTCATGCATGACGACTGACAATAGGTCGACGCGGTGCGCGGCCAGCGTCATCGCGTTTGCCAGAAGTGTCATGGAGTCGTCGTCATCACGGTGATACTCGATGTCATCACTTGGTGAAGCATCGATAAACCAGCCGGCTCCGGCCGCGTCCTGATCGATGACGATGGTTGTCGAACCAGCACGACCCAGCGTTTGGCCCGGAAGATCCGCAATCTGAAATTCCACTGCCGTCAGCGTTGGCTCCACCTCATTGCCGTAGACCTGAACGAGACGTTGAATCGCCTCCTCAACAATGGGTTGCAACTCGGCACTCGATAGCTGATTAACGTTCTCGTAGGACACACCACTTTCTGGCTGCAGAAGCAGATTGTTCAGTTGTCCCGGATAGTCATCCTGATACACCCGTGGAATCCCCGAACCGCGGAAATTGCGGAAGTTCGCTGAAAACACGCTGAAGTCCGCGAAGTTAACCTCGCCGTCGAAGTTGAAATCGGAAGCCCATGCTTCGCTGGGGCCGTTGACATCGACTGTTGTGCGGAATGTTCCCGCAAACACCGAGAAATCAGCGAAGTCGATACTGCCGTTGTTGTTAAAATCATACAACACCGGCCACAGCTCAACTGTCGGTATCGCACTGATCTGCAGATTAACGGCACCGATGCTTGCGGCAGTCGCTGTCAAGTTCTCGATTCCAAAGCCGAGATCAATCACCGGCTGAACGTATTGGCCATCCGTGTTAAACAGAACATTATCGGTGCCGGACGATTCGAATCGAATGCGAGCGAACAGCGCAGGGCGACCGTCTCCGACTTCGGGACTGGATGTTGACGCGGCAATGTTGCTAATTCGGCCCGCGGCATCGTCGATGTTAAACGTTTGGTTGATTGTGAATCCCGCCCCGAACTCAACCTGTGTCGCCGTAAAGTACTGCGTGTTGTAAATCAGGTCGGTGACAGCATCGGCGACTCCGAAATGTTCGGCGTTGGGAACCGTGATCCAGATTTCGATTTGGAACGCGTTCCATTCGTCGATCCATTCATCGCTTACAGGCAGGGTGTCAATTTCTCCGTTCGAGTCAGCTATTGTTGACTCCAGCACAAGCGACACGTCGACATTCGCCATGTTTGG
>JAZFZN010000105.1:0-2641 GCA_036475515.1 Gammaproteobacteria bacterium | reverse complement strand
CACAGCGATTGAACATCGGCTCGAACGAATGACAGCAGCTCCGGACGTCAGCGTCCCAAAGCTCAATAGTGCCACCCCATTCAGACTTCCACTCCGGATTCAGGTAGATCAAAAGGTTCAAGCGGCGATAAAGGCCGCGTTTCGTATAGACATTGAAGTCGACGTGCACATCGAGCCGCCCGCCTGGACCGGTGAGGTGCATACCGCCACCCGACAAATCGGGATCTGCAACGAGATCCGGAATGCTCATGATCGTCGAGATGGTTTCGAGCCACAGGGTACTTTGCAACGCCCGGTTCAACCGCGCGACCGGCTCCGCGAAATTCGAAGCATCCGTGACCTGGATCTTCTGCTGTTCATTCACCGTCCGAAACTGCAATCCAAGCCGATCAGCTTCTTCAAACGTCGGATACGACTTCGCGATTTCGCGGGCAAACTCCTCATTCAGAAAGTTGTCGATCCGGAAATGCGGAAACGGTCGCGATCGGCTCACCTGACTCGTCAGAAGTTCAACATCGATTGGATTGATCATCCGTTCCGAAAAGGTGTCCACAGTTTTGGATTCCCCTGTTGTCGTGGCGGTTGTTAAAGGAAAATAGAACTCCTCCGGCCTTGAATCCAAACTTCGGCCGGTTCAGCTTCCTCGCTCCGCAGCCGGATCAGCCGGAAGGATTGTCCGGCCCGGGTGGCCACCATTCGCGCCACAGCAGCCACGGAAACTCCCAGGCATCGCGTGCATAGCGCAGCGCTAATCGTCTTGGGTCGCTCAGCATTCGATGCAACCACTCCAGTCCACTTTTTTGCATCCAGCGCGGCGCGCGACGCTGCTCGCCGGCCATGAAGTCGATGGTCCCGCCGGCGGCGACGGCCACGCGTGCATCAATGCTGTCCCGGTAGCGGTGCAGCCATAACTCCTGTTTTGGTGCCCCGAATCCAACGATGAGCAAATCAGGCTTTGCCGCTGAAATCGTCTCAAGAATTCTCTCGTTTTCGAAGGCATCATTCTCAAAGCCGAACGGTGGGCTGTAGCAGCCTACGACCGGGACCGAAGACCACCGCTGCCGGATTCGAGCCGCGGCCCGCTCGGCCACGCCGGGCGCCGCTCCTAGAAGGAAAGTCCTCAAAGGCCGTGTCGGGGAACGGTTCGCCTCGGCAAGCACTCCCGGAACCAGATCGGACCCCGCGACGCGTTCGGGCAACCTTCTCCCAAGCAGCCGCGACGCGAAGACGATGGGCCAGCCGTCCGCAACAACAAGTGACGCGTTCCGATAAGCGGTTCGAACCTCGGGCCGCTTCGCCAGGATCACAATGTGGTCGAGGTTTGGCGTGAAAACGGACCGGCATGCTGCAGTCGGATCGTTCGACCATGCAAGCATCCGGGCGACGGCCTGGGCCAGCGTTATCCCGTCAATGTCGATGTCGAAGATACGAATTCGGTGTCGCATTGATGAAGCGTGGTGCGGTCAGCGCGGGCTCCGCCCCCGTCGGAGACACGAACCAATCGCTCGTCACCGCTGTAATTCCATCCAGCACGACCAAGCGAGACATCCAGTCGATCACTCGCACCTGGTCGTGGCTGCTATGTGGTTAATTCACGACATCCGTGCAAACTCGTCGCCCCGGCGAACCAACGTCGATCTCCGAGTCGGTCGAATTTAATCTGCTCCATACCCTGACAAGACGGCCGGGATCGTTCGGGCGATTAGAAGCAGATCGAATCCGATTCCCTGACGCCGAATGTACTCTCGATCCAGACGCACCTGTTCGGGAAACGGCAACGTACTTCTCCCCGAAACCTGCCATAGACCCGTTAGTCCCGGTTTCACGGATAGCCGTTGTCAGTCATGATCCGTGTACAACTCCACCTCATCCGGAACCGGAGGTCTTGGCCCGACAAGGCTCATTTCTCCACGCAAAACGTTCCATAACTGGGGTAGTTCATCAATGCTAAAGCGCCTCAGGATACGGCCTATTCGCGTAATCCGTGGGTCGCTGTCAATTTTGAATGTACGCGGGTCACGGTGACGGTTTTGGGCGGCGAGTTTCTCGCGTTCTTCTTCCGCGTCAACGACCATTGATCGAATCTTGTAAAAAGGAAACTCCCTTCCGTCTTTCCCGACCCGCGTCTGCCGAAACAGAGTAGGACCTCCGTCACTCAATCGGATCGCAATTGAAACAAGAATGAGCAGCGGAGAAAGAAGTATCAGGAGACCAAACGACACAACGAGATCGAGCAGTCGCTTCGTGAGTCTATATCCGAGAGAAATTTCCGGCTCCTGCCAGAACAAAGTCTGCAACTCGGATTCGTCGAACAGGTAATTCCGCGGTGCCGTCGCGAATAAATTGTTGGCAATCACCGGCAACTCAGGCATCGACCTCGTGTCTCCTGGGAACAGACGAGTTGGTAACGAGAGGGTTTTAAGTTGGTGCAAAACTCATCCGTCGGCTGGCCGGCGTCCAACGCAGTAAGAGTCCCTACGGTCACAGACCAACACCCGTGGCGTAGTCAGATTCTCAAACAAATGTCTCGCGCCAGACAACGCGTACGGTAACCAGCGAGGCAACATGCGTGCCAATCCACGCGAAAAGGACTTGGTGCGTTGATCGAAGCATTCTTGACGAGCCGAGGCCTTCATTTATG
>JAZFZN010000104.1:0-6381 GCA_036475515.1 Gammaproteobacteria bacterium | reverse complement strand
GCCGAGTGGCATCCGAATCAGCTGCTGAAAGTGGTGGGCAACTCCGGATTCGAGGCGATCGTGCGCAAAGTCGGCGATGACGGTGCAATTCTGGAGCTGGCACGTGATTACCGGACGGAACGCCAGGCAGTCTGGGGAATCCGGGCGCGCAATCTGGAGCAGAATTTTGCGCTGAATCTGTTGATGGATCCGGAAGTCGACATGATCACGATCACGGGTCCGGCCGGTACCGGAAAGACTCTGCTGACACTGGCGAGTGCACTCGCACAGACGCTCGAAGAGAAACGTTATCGCGAAATCATCATGACACGTGTGACGGTTCCACTGGGCGAAGACATCGGGTTCCTGCCGGGCACCGAGGAAGAGAAAATGGAGCCCTGGATGGGCGCCCTCATGGACAACCTCGAAGTGCTAACACAACCCGATGAGGGTGGCGATTGGGGCCGGGCCGCCACTCAGGACCTGTTGCGCAACCGCATCAAGATCCGTTCGCTGAACTTCATGCGTGGCCGCACCTTTTTCAGTCGCTTCATCATCATCGACGAGGCGCAGAACCTGACGTCGAAACAGATGAAAGCGCTGATCACGCGCGCTGGTCCGGGAACCAAGCTCGTCTGCCTTGGCAACATCGCACAGATCGACACGCCGTACCTGACCGAGACCACTTCCGGGCTGACACATGTCGTACATCGATTCAAAGGCTGGCCACACTCCGGTCACGTAACGCTGTTGCGCGGAGAGCGTTCACGCCTTGCTGACCACGCGTCCGACATCCTCTGAGCCCCGTTACGGCGTACAATTGGACCGGTCGAATGCTGGAACGCGGCGGCGGCGACACGGTCTGAACATAAACCGGAACCCATGACGACACCACACCGCATCCTTTACTTCCTGGCTGGCGCCCTGCTCGCGTCCAGCAGTCTGTGGGCAGCCAGCAAATACGAGTTGCCCGAAATCGGGACCCCGTCCGACGCGATACTGTCGCCGTCCGATGAGTATCAGCTCGGCCGCATGGTCATGCGACAACTGCGCCAGGCGGGCTTGTTGCTCAATGATCCGGAACTCGACGAGTACGTGCAGACGATCGGCCACCGGCTCGCCGCACAGGCCCGGGACGAGGATCATCAGTTCACTTTTTTTGTTGTGCGTGATCCGGGGATCAATGCGTTTGCGCTGCCGGGTGGGTTCATCGGCGTCAACAGCGGACTGATTCTGGCGACAAAAGACGAGAGCGAGCTTGCCGGTGTCCTCGCTCACGAAGTGGCGCACGTGACCCAGAAACACATCGCACGGCAGATGGAAGCGTCGGTCGGTACCAACCTGCTCAGCATGGCGGCGATGCTTGCGGCGATCCTGCTCGGTGCGGCAACCGACAGTTCAGACCTGACCCAGGCCGGTGTGATCGGTGCGCAGGCGATGGCCGTGCAACAGCGGATCAATTTCACACGCGAGCACGAGTACGAGGCGGACCGTGTCGGTGTCGGTACACTCGCCGGTGCAGGATTTGACCCCATGGGCATGCCGCGTTTCTTCGAAACCATGCAGGCGCGTTACGGCCTGTCCGGGGACCGCGTTCCGGAGTTTTTGCGGACCCATCCAATTTCGACGGCACGGATTGCCGAAACGCGCAACCGCGCACGCAAGTACCCCAAACAGGATTATGAAGATACGACCGGGTACCAGGTCGCGTGGGCGCGGCTGCGTGTTCTGTCTGCCGAACAACCTTCAGATGCACTGACTTTTTTCGAAAGCCGCATCAGCAACAGTGAGTCTCCGGACCCGGCGGATTTGTATGGGAAGGGGCTCAGTCTGTTGAGGATGAATCGCTCCGACGAGGCGCAGGAAATCTTCCGCGGCCTCGTGGTGGCCAACGACGAAGTCATCGAATATCACACGGCACTCGCACAGGCAGAACTCGCGTCCGGACAGGACGTCGATGCACTGGGTACTTTTTCACGTGCAATGCGGCTGTTCCCGCGTAATGTCCCGCTCACGGTCCACTACGCGGAAGGGCTGCTGGAAATCGGGGACGCAACACGTGCACACGACGTATTGCTCGATCTGCTGAACAACGTGCCGCCGACGCCCGAACAGATACGAGTCCTCGCACAGGCAGCCAATGCGTCCGGCAGAACATCCGATGCGCACCACTACATGGCCGAGCTCCACCTGCTGAACGCCGATCTGATCATGGCGCTCGACCAGCTGACGCTGGCGTTGCTGACGCCGGGTCTCGATCCCGTTCAGGAGTCGCGTTACAAAGCGCGACTGGATGAAATCTGTGGCGCCCTGGCCGCACATGACAAACGACGCCGCAACCTGCGACACCCATCGTGTCGCGGCTACAAACCAGAAGTACTTTCCGGGTCCGCTTCGAACGAGACCGATTGAATCAATAGGGTGCCGGAGCACCGTTCAGGGTCGCCCTACGCAGCTTCGGCTTCCATATCCGCGTTGTATTTCCCGTAGCGGGCCAGTCCGTTCAGTTTTGCACGCTTGTAGAAAGTGGTCTGTGCGGCATTGACGCTTGCCGGTGAACCAGCCCACGCTTTCAAAGCCGCTTGCTGCAACGCACGTCCGTAGCTGAAGCTCACTTCCCACGGGTGTTCGCCGAGGGCGTTCATCGCGTTGAGGTGCGCGGTCGCATCTTCGTCACTTTGCCCACCCGACAGGAACATGATTCCGGGGACGGCGGTTGGAACGAAACGCGTCAGGCAACGGATTGTCGCGACGGCGACCTCCTCGACGCCGGCCTGCTGTGAACATTTCTTGCCGGATATGACCATGTTCGGTTTCAGCAACATGCCCTCGTAGGCAACACCGGCGATGGCGAGTTCACGGAAGGTTTCGCGCAACACGACGTTGGTGACCTCTTCGCAACGTTCAATCGTATGACCACCGTCCATCAGAACTTCCGGTTCGACGATCGGTACGATGCCGGCTTCCTGACACAACGCTGCATATCGTGCCAGCGCGTGTGCGTTGGCACGGACACAGTTGTCCGTCGGTATGACATCACTGATGTCGATCACCGCACGCCACTTCGCAAACTTCGCGCCCAGCCCACGGTATTCTTCGAGGCGCTCACGCAGCCCGTCGAGACCTTCAGTCACCTTATCGCCTGGGAAACCCGGCAATGGCTTGGCACCCTTGTCGACCTTGATCCCCGGAATCATGCCGTGATCCGACAGATACTTCGCAAACGGAACGCCGTCCTTAGTAGCCTGGCGCAACGTTTCGTCAAACAGGATGACACCGCTGATGAATTCGGATACGCCGGGCGTCGTGAACAGCAGTTCCCGATAGCCGCGGCGGCTCTCCTCGTTGGACTCGGTGTCGATCTGTGCGAAACGCTTGGCAATGGTCGGCGTCGATTCGTCGGCGGCCAGTATGCCCTTGCCTTTCGAGGCGATCGAAGACGCAACCGCGGACAGTTCCTGAACACTCATGTTCTGTGTACCCCTGATTCTTGTTGCAATGGGCGGAAAGCCAAAAATTCTACCCGGTTTGGTGTGACCCGGCGAGCGGGACCGGTGATTCGACTTAGGGGTTCCTGAGCGAGCTTATATGGACTAAAATAGTCCTAATTACTGGAGGGCTCAGATCATGCTGCGTATGAGCAAAATGACTGACTACGGAAGCGTCGTACTGGCGAGTCTGGCGCGTGACCCCAATGCGGTGCACGCCGCCGGAGAAGTCGCCGACCATACCGGTCTGACGCTACCGACAGTCAGCAAGCTGTTGAAAGCACTGGCCCGTGCCGGGCTGGTGCGTTCCTATCGGGGCGCCCATGGTGGTTACGCATTGACACGCAAAGCATCGGAAATCACAGCCGCCGAGATCATCGACGCACTCGAGGGTCCGATCGCGATTACCGAATGCAGCGGCCTTTCGAGTCATTGCAGCGTCGAATCGGTTTGCGCCCTTTCGGGTCGATGGCAACGCGTCAACCGCGCAATCCGGTTTGCATTGCAGGAGATCAGTCTGGAACAACTGATGGGTCCCAGACCGCTGCCGAACATCAATCTGTCCGCCACACTCAGTGACGGCGCATAACGGATACCTGACATGGCAACCAAAGGACAAGACCTCGACACCATCGTCGGCCGCGAATACGAACACGGTTTCTATACCGACATCGAAGCCGATACGATACCGCCGGGACTGGACGAATCTGTCATCCGACACATTTCGGGGAAAAAGAAAGAACCGGAGTTCATGCTGAACTGGCGGTTGAAGGCGTATGAACACTGGCTGACGATGTCCGAGCCGCACTGGTCTCACAACAGATACGAACCGGTCGACTACCAGACAATTTCATATTACTCCGCACCTAAATCGAACAAGGACGGCCCGAAAAGCCTCGACGAAGTCGATCCTAAGTTGCTCGAGACCTACGACAAGCTGGGCATTCCGTTGCACGAACGCGCCCGCCTCGCTGGCGTGGCAGTCGACGCCGTATTCGACAGCGTGTCGGTTGCGACCACTTTCCAGGAACAACTGGCGAAGGCCGGTGTGATCTTCTGTCCGTTCTCTGAAGCCGTTCAGAAACACCCGGAACTCATCGAGCAATACCTCGGCACGGTCGTTCCGTACACCGACAATTTTTTTGCGACGCTGAACTCGGCTGTGTTTACCGACGGTTCGTTTGTCTACGTCCCGAAGGGTGTGCGTTGCCCGATGGAACTCTCTACTTATTTCCGGATCAACGCCGCCAATACCGGCCAATTCGAACGCACGCTGATCATCGCGGACGAAGGCAGTTATGTGAGCTATCTGGAAGGATGCACAGCCCCGCAACGCGACGAAAACCAACTGCACGCGGCCGTTGTCGAACTCATCGCGCTGGGCGACGCACAGATCAAGTATTCAACGGTGCAGAACTGGTACCCGGGAGACGAGAACGGGATCGGTGGAATCTACAACTTCGTGACCAAGCGTGGTGAGTGTCGCGGTCCGAATTCGAAGATCTCGTGGACACAGGTCGAAACCGGTTCCGCGATCACCTGGAAGTATCCGAGTTGCATCCTCACCGGCGACAACTCGATCGGAGAGTTCTATTCGGTTGCCGTCACAAACAACTATCAGCAGGCGGATACCGGCACAAAGATGATCCACATCGGGAAAAACACGCGCAGTACGATCATCTCGAAAGGTATTTCGGCCGGGCACGGCCAGAATGCGTACCGCGGTCTCGTGAAGGTGTTGCCTGGGGCACAGAACGCCCGCAACTACACACAGTGCGACTCACTGTTGCTCAGCGACGAATGTGGTGCCCACACCTTCCCTTACATCGAGTCGAAGAATCCGAGTGCGCGCATCGAACACGAAGCCACCACGTCTAAAATCAGCGAAGACCAGCTGTTCTATTGCCTCCAGCGCGGAATCTCGGAAGAAGATTCAGTCAACATGATCGTCAACGGATTCGTCAAGGAAGTATTCAAGGAGTTGCCAATGGAGTTCGCCGTCGAGGCTCAAAACCTGCTCGGCGTTTCGCTTGAAGGAGCCGTGGGATGAGCGATTCGGTCATGCTGAAAATCGACCAACTGAGTGCTGAAGCCGAGAACAAGGGCATTTTGCGTGGCTTGGATCTCGAGGTTCGTCCAGGCGAAGTACACGCGATCATGGGTCCGAACGGTTCCGGCAAGAGCACACTGGCCAATGTACTCGCCGGTCGGGACGGCTATGACGTGACCGGCGGCACGGTTACTTACCTGGGCGAAGACCTGCTCGAAATGGCGCCCGAAGAGCGCGCCCGTGCGGGTCTGTTTCTTGCGTTTCAGTATCCGGTCGAGATTCCGGGTGTAAACAATGCCTACCTGCTGAAGGCAGCACTGAATGCGCAGCGCAAACACCGCGGCCAGCAGGAACTCGATGCAGTCGAATTCCTGATGCTGATCAGGGAGAAAATACAACTCATGCAGATAAGTGAGGATTTTCTGAACCGTGGTGTCAACGAAGGCTTCTCCGGCGGCGAAAGAAAGCGGAATGAAATACTGCAGATGGCGGTACTCGAACCGAAGCTCGCGATACTCGACGAAACCGATTCAGGACTCGATATCGATGCCCTGAAGGTTGTCGCCAACGCCGTCAACAGTATGCGCAGTGCAGACCGCGCGATCGTCCTCGTGACGCACTATCAGAGGTTGCTCAACTACATCGAACCCGACGTTGTCCATGTCTTGTCTCAGGGACGTATCGTGCGTTCCGGCGACAAGAACCTCGCGCTGGAACTCGAAGAACGCGGCTACGAATGGGTCGAACAGGAGGCGGCGCAGGCATGAGTGCGGCGATCGAAACCCTGCAAACCGGCAGCGACATCGCCACCGCACCGGCCTGGCGGCGGGACGCGTTTGAGCGTTTCGCGCAGAAGGGATTTCC
>JAZFZN010000103.1:0-2813 GCA_036475515.1 Gammaproteobacteria bacterium | reverse complement strand
AGTCGCGTCGCCGGTTACATTCGCCGTCGTGCGCAGCATGTCGAGGATCCTGTCCACACCGAGGATCAGAGCGATCCCTTCGCTCGGTACACCGATCGCCTCCAGGATGATCACGAGCATGATGATCCCCGCTCCCGGTACGGCCGCACTGCCGATCGAAGCCAGCAACGCCGTAAGTACAATCGTCAGCTGAGCCGCGAAGCCGAGATCCATCCCGAGCACTTGCGCGATGAATACGGCGGCCACCGCCTGATACAACGCCGTCCCATCCATGTTGACCGTCGCACCGAGCGGCAACGCAAATGCCGCCACTTCCTTGTGCACACTGAGGTTCTTTTCGGCGCATTCCATCGTTACCGGTAGTGTCGCGGCCGATGAACTGGTCGAGAACGCCAGAAGTTGGGCCGGCGCGATGCCGACAAAGAACTGCTTGAGACTCAATGGACTCAGGAAATGAATCAGGCTGCCGTAGGTCAACAACACATGCACGATGAGACCGAGCATGACGACAGCCGAATAGAACCCGAGCGCCTGCAGCAATTCGAGCACCGCCTGCATGTCGTCTCCGGCAACCGATGTGATCGTCCCGGCGAGCAGCGCAAATACACCGACGGGTGCCGCCATCATGATCAGGTCGACCATCTTGATGACGAGATCGTTCAGGCCCTGGAAAAAACGGAGCACGGACTCGGTTCGTTCATTGCGAACGAGCACGAGGGCAATTCCGATGAGCAAGGATACGAACACGACTTGCAGCATGTTGCGGTTGCTACCCGCAGCTGCGACAACGTTCTTCGGCACCATGTCGACGATGGGTTGCAACGGCCCACGCTGTTTCGTCTGTTCTGCAACGGTCGCGCGCTGTTCGACTTGTGATTCGTACCCGGCCTGAAGACTGGCGCTCAGGTCTTCGGGTACGGTCTCGCCGGGAGCAAAGAAGTTAACGAGCACGAGGCCGATCACGATCGCTATCGTGGTCGTTAACACGTAGATACCGATCGTCTTGCCACCAATACGCGACAGTTTTGCGAGATCCGACAGCGACGCGATGCCGGAAATCAAGGACGCAAAGACCAGTGGGATGGCCACCATTTTCAGCAGGTTCACAAAGATCGTGCCGAACGGAGCGATCCAGTCTTCTGTAAATCCGCCCCATCCCTGCGATGCTGCGAGAACGCCAAACAGGACGCCCCCGATCAATCCGTAGATGATCAACCAGTGCAGCCTCAGAAAACGAGGTGATTCAGATCCGGCTATCGACATGCGGCAGATAACAATGAAGCGGCTTCACGACCCGCAACTGGTCAGAATTCGGTTGCGTCGGTCCGTTCCGGAATGACGATGGTCGCGTCATTACGAAGGTTTTCAACGTAGGCGGTGAATTCCGCAAACCCGGATCTCCCGGACAGTGCTTTCTGCTGTTGCTCGCGCATCTGCTGGTCGAGGCCGACAGGCGACCCCGGGCGCACATCTTTGACTACGATAACCGCGTAGTCGCCATTCGCCAACTCGGCCGACGTCACGGTCGGATTGTCGACGGTCCCTTTCGGTGCTGAAAACGCCACCGACACGATTTCCGGTGACACATCGAACCTCGTCCGACTGAGTGTTGATTCTTCGACTTCGACCCCGTAGCCCGCAGCCGCTTCTGTGATCGACGCGCCGGTCTCTACGTTGCGTAGCAGCGCCTCACCATCTTCACCGGCGAGCATCGCAGCGCGTTCAGTCTCCAATGTCGTAACGATGCTATCGCGAACCTCATCCAACGGTCGGGTTTCCGGTTCGTGGTGTTCCGCGACACGTACGACCACATGGCGCCCGTCATCAACCTGGATCGGTGTGCTGTTCTCGCCGTTGCGCAGGATTGCATCCGAAAACAGCAGGTCGAGCACCGCTTCATTCGCAGCCAGATCGGGACCACCGGCGCGTGTGACACCCGTCAGCTTGTTGACGTCGACACCGAGTCGCTCGCTGACTGCATCCAGGTTGTCCAGGGCCTCGTACGCGGCATCGCGCAAGTTCTCCACACGTCGGTAGTAGGCTTCCTCGGATTGCTGTGCTTTCAGTTCTACTTCGAGCTCTTGCCGAACCTCGTCAAACGGTTGTTGATCACCGCCACGCGTTTCGATGAGTTCGATAATGTGGAAGCCGAATTCGCTGCGCACCGGACCTTCTACTTCACCGACTTCCATTTCGAACAGGGCATCGCCGAACGCGCCGACAAAGGCGTCGCGTTCCGCCCAGCCGAGATCGCCACCTTCCACGGCCGAACCCGGATCGTCGGAGTGTTCAGCGGCCAGTTCGGTGAAATCGGCTCCATCCTGCAATCGCGCGAGCAACGACTCTGCTGTTGCGGCAGCCTCGTCTTCATTCGAATCCGGTCCGACCGCGATCAGGATGTGGCGGGCACGACGTTGTTCGCGTGTCACGAAGCGGCCAGCTGCGACCTCGACTTCGTAATAGTCCGCCAGCTCATCTGAGTCGATCTGCACTTCATCGGCGTGGTCGGATTGTCTGATCTCGATGTATTCGACGTTGACCATTTCAGGGGTCATGAACTCCTGCGCGTGAGTCTCGTAGTAGGAAACGACATCTTCATCGGCTATCCGGATGTCGTTTTGATACCTGGAAACCGGAAACAGCACGAAGCTGACGTCGCGTGTTTGGTTCTGCAGTTCTAAGGCCCGGCGCAATTCCGATGGTGTCGTGAAAGCGGTGCGATTGATACTGTCCTGAATCTGGCCGATACGCAGATCGCGGTGCATTTGAGACTCAAAGTATGCATCGGACATGCCGACCGATGCGAGACGCGC
>JAZFZN010000102.1:0-9522 GCA_036475515.1 Gammaproteobacteria bacterium | reverse complement strand
AAGGCCATGGAGATGGTTGCGGCCTCGAAGATGCGCAAGGCGCAGGACCGTATCGAGGCGGCGCGTCCGTATTCGGATCTGATCCGTCGCGTAATCGGCCATCTGCGCGAGGCGAACCCGGATTATCACCATCCGTACCTGTCGGAACGTGAGGCAAAACGCGTTGGCTACATCATCGTGTCGACCGACCGCGGACTCTGTGGTGGTCTGAACACCAACCTGTTCAAGGCCGCAATCGCAGACATGGCCGAGTGGAACGAAAAGAACGTCGAGATCGATCTGACACAGATTGGCGCCAAGGGCGCTGCGTTCTTCCGTCGCTATGGCGGCAACATCGTCGCGCAGGTTTCGCACCTCGGCGACATTCCTCACCTCGAGGATCTGATCGGTACAATCAAGATCATGCTGGACGCGTACAGTGAAGGAACGATCGATCGCCTTTATCTGGTGCACAACCAGTTCGTCAATACGATGACGCAACGGCCGAGGACGCTGCAGCTATTGCCCGTCGTTGCAGAAGACAAAGAGAAGTTGCAGGAGCATTGGGACTACATCTACGAACCCGATGCTGCCGATCTGCTGGACGACTTGCTGTTGCGTTACATCGAATCGCAGGTGTATCGCGGGCTGTTGGACAACATCGCATCCGAACAAGCGGCACGCATGGTCGCAATGAAGAGTGCGACCGACAATGCCGGTGACATCATCGATGACCTGGAGCTCGCTATGAACAAGGCGCGCCAGGCGTCGATCACACAGGAAATTTCAGAAATCGTGGGTGGCGCGGCGGCAGTCTGATGCAAGCCACGTATTGTTGTTGAGGAAAGACGAAATGAGCATGGGTAAGACGGTTCAGATCATCGGTGCGGTTGTGGACGTGGAGTTTCCGATCGAATCGATTCCAAAGGTCTACGATGCATTGATGGTTGACGATGCGGGTCTGACGCTGGAAGTCCAGCAGCAGCTCGGAGACGGTATCGTGCGTACGATCGCGATGGGTGCCAGTCAAGGCCTCAAACGCGGTATGGGTGTGACCGGTACCGGCGAGCCGATCACGGTGCCGGTCGGCGAGAAGACGCTCGGTCGCATCATGGACGTGCTCGGCAACCCGGTCGACGAGGCCGGCGACGTTGCGTCGGAAGACCGCTGGCCGATCCACCGTGCCGCCCCGACCTATGAGGAGCAGTCGGCGAGTATGGAATTGCTCGAAACGGGCATCAAGGTCATCGACCTGCTCGCCCCGTTTAACAAGGGTGGCAAGATCGGTCTGTTCGGTGGCGCCGGAGTCGGCAAGACCGTCAACATGATGGAGCTGATCAACAACATCGCCAAAGCGCACTCGGGTCTGTCCGTGTTCGCGGGTGTCGGCGAACGTACCCGTGAGGGCAACGACTTCTACCACGAGATGAAAGACTCCAACGTCATCGGCAAGGTGGCGATGGTTTATGGACAGATGAACGAACCGCCGGGCAACCGTCTGCGTGTCGGTCTGTCCGGTCTGACGATGGCGGAGTACTTCCGCGACGAGGGCCGTGATGTCCTGCTGTTCATCGACAATATTTACCGTTACACGCTGGCTGGTACTGAGGTGTCGGCACTGCTCGGTCGTATGCCGTCGGCAGTGGGTTATCAACCCACATTGGCCGAAGAGATGGGCGTGCTGCAGGAGCGCATCACATCGACGAAGACCGGCTCGATCACATCGGTGCAGGCCATTTACGTGCCCGCGGACGACCTGACCGACCCGTCACCGGCGACGACCTTCGCTCACCTCGATGCAACCATCGTGTTGTCACGTCAAATCGCCGAGCTCGGTATCTATCCGGCGGTCGATCCGCTCGACTCGACGTCTCGTCAGCTTGACGCAAACATCGTCGGTCTCGAGCACTATGAGACAGCGCGTTCGGTGCAACGGATCCTGCAGCGTTACAAGGAACTGCAAGACATCATTGCGATCCTGGGTCTGGACGAACTTTCCGAAGACGATAGGCTTACGGTGACGCGTGCACGCAAGATCCAGCGCTTCCTGTCGCAACCGTTCTTTGTCGCCGAAGTCTTCACCGGCACCGAAGGCAAGTACGTATCGCTGAAGGACACGATCCGTGGATTCAAGGGGATCGTCGAAGGCGAATACGATCATTTGCCCGAACAGGCGTTTTACATGGTTGGCTCGATCGACGAGGCCGTCGAAAAGGGCAAGACGCTTCAGTAACGGACAACGCTATGAGCAGAACGATCCAGGTTGATATTGTCAGCGCCGAAGGCGAGATCTTCTCCGGCGAAGCGTCAATGGTGTTTGCCCCGGCGCAGATGGGCGAGGTCGGTATCGCACCACGTCATGCACCGTTGTTGACGATGCTGAAACCGGGCGAAGTGCGTGTGCAACAACCGGAAGGCGGCGAAGAGTTGTTCTTCTTCGTGTCCGGTGGTGCACTCGAAGTGCAGCCGTACCAGGTCACGATCCTCGCCGACACGGCCTTGCGTGCGAAAGACATCGACGAAGCCGCGGCACTCGAGGCCAAGCAAAGGGCGGAAGACGAGATCGCGAACCGTGAGGGTGCAATGGACATCGCCCGGGCCCAGGCCGAACTCGCAGAAGCCGTCGCCCAACTCCGCGCCCTCGAACGTCTGCGCAAATCCCTGAAACGCTAGTAAAATCGGGGTCAGAGAAGAGAATTGGGGTCAGAGAGTAATTTATAAGTCGTTGATTCTCATCCAAACATCAGTCATGTAACGATTCCCTGCAAATCAGGCGAACCATGACGGCTCGCTATACGACACGGAATTTTTCAAGAATCAACGACTTATAAATTACTCTCTGACCCCAGTTTTCTGACCCCAATTTATATGAACGGAACCGCGAAGCTTGCCATCATGATACTCGCTGCGGGCGAGGGCACGCGCATGCGTTCCGCGTTACCGAAGGTGCTGCAGCCACTAGCCGGCCGACCCTTGTTGTCACATGTGGTCGCAACCGCCCGCTCCCTGACGCCGGACACATTGTTTGTCGTTTATGGTCATGGTGGTGAGCTGGTTCGCGATGCGATCGTCGACGACGAAATCGTCTGGGTCCACCAGCCGGAGCAACTCGGTACCGGACACGCAGTCGATCTGGCGATGCCGGGGATCGATGCCGACGCCACGGTGCTCATACTCTATGGCGACGTGCCGTTGATCCTGCCGGCGACCCTCGATCGACTCGTGGTCGCAAGCCAGGCGGGTCTTGCGATTCTGAGTGCCGAGCTGCCCGATCCTTCCGGCTACGGACGCATTCTCCGGGACGGTGCCGGATCGGTTACAGGTATCGTCGAACACAAGGATGCTGACGAGGCTCAGCGCAAGATTCGTGAGATCAACACCGGCCTGCTCGCGGCGCCTGCAGCGTTGCTGAACGGATGGCTCGGACGACTGAGTAATGACAATACTCAGGGCGAGTATTATTTGACCGATGTAGTCGCAATGGCTGTTAAAGATGGAATCCGGGTCAAAACAATACAGCCCGAGGAGGCGAAAGAGATCATGGGTATCAATGACAAGATCCAGCTTGCGGAGGCGGAGACGGCGAACCGGCTGCGCCAGGCGCATCGATTGATGCAACAGGGTGCGACGATCGTCGATCCGGCACGCGTTGATATTCGTGGCAACGTTGAATGTGGAAAAGATGTCGTTCTCGATGTGAACGTTGTTCTCGAAGGCGACGTAAAGCTCGGTGACGGCGTGAAAATCGGACCAAACAATGTGATCCGCAACACGACGATTGCCGACGATACCGAGATTGAGCCAAACTGCGTTATCGAAGACGCAGAAATTGGTCCGCGTTGCATGATCGGTCCGTTTACACGCATCCGACCCGGTACGAAACTGGATGAACGCGTGAAGCTGGGCAACTTTGTCGAAGTCAAGAAAAGTCACATCGCGGCCGGCAGCAAGGTCAACCATCTGAGTTACATCGGCGACACAACGATGGGATCAGATGTGAACATCGGTGCCGGAACGATCGTTTGCAATTACGACGGTGTAAGGAAACACCAGACGATCATCGGTGATGACGTGTTCGTCGGTTCCGACGTGCAACTGGTCGCACCGGTAACGATCGGTCGGGGAGCCACCGTGGGGGCCGGTTCGACGATCACCAAGGACGTGCCGGAGGACGATCTGGCGCTGAGCCGCGTACGCCAGGTCACGGTAAAGAACTGGAAACGTCCGCGGAAGGCTGACGTGACCTGATCGGTGGCGTCTCTCCCTCATTCAGTAGAAAATAGCCGGCCCCTTGCCGGAGTCTGAACTATGTGCGGTATCGTTGGAGCCATCGCGGAGCGAAACGTTGTTCCGGTCCTCATGGAAGGCTTGCGGCGACTCGAGTACCGTGGTTATGACTCTGCTGGTCTTTGCGTGCTGACCGACAAAGACGAACTCGAATACATCCGCACGGTCGGCAAGGTGAAGATGCTCGACAATGCGCTCGAAGCCAAGCCGTTGCGTGGCCGGCTCGGCATATCGCATACACGCTGGGCCACCCATGGAATACCGAGCGAGGGCAACGCACACCCCCATATTTCAAACGGTGCTGTTGCACTCGTTCACAACGGCATCATCGAAAACTACGAAGAGCTGCGCGATGAACTCAAGGGGCTCGGGTACGAGTTTGCGTCGGATACGGATACCGAAGTCGTCGTTCATCGAATCCACCATCATCTGAAAACCGAGGAAAATCTGTTCGCTGCCGTGCGCAAGACGGTCGCGGAACTGCGTGGCGCATATGCGATCGCGGTAATGGCGCGAGATGAGCCGGACACAATCGTCGTTGCACGTTGTGGTTGTCCTGTCGTTCTCGGTCTCGGACTCGGAGAAAACTTCGTTGCCTCGGATGCGGCCGCGCTGTTGCCGGTAACCCGACGGTTTATCTTCCTCGAAGAAGGCGATGTGGCTTGCGTGAAACTCAACGATGTGACGATCGTCGACGGTAGTGGTCACGAAGCTTTGCGCGCGGTTAAAGAGAGCGAACTGACCGCAGACGCGATGGATCGGGGCGAATATCGCCACTACATGCAGAAAGAAATCTTCGAGCAACCCCAAGCAGTGGCCAATACCCTCGAAGAGCGCATCACCGACGGCAGTGTGCTCGATGCTGCGTTCGGTCCGGGCGCTATAGAGGCATTTGCTCAAACCAAGGGTGTCCACATCGTTGCCTGTGGGACCAGCTATCATGCGGGTCTGGTCGCTCGCTACCAGATCGAACAGATCGCGAAAATTCCGGTTTCCGTAGAGATTGCCAGCGAGTACCGCTATCGAAAACCGGTCGTACCTGAAGGCACGTTGTTCGTAACGGTTTCGCAGTCCGGGGAAACCCTCGATACGCTCGAAGCACTGCGCGCGGCGAAGAAGATGGGTTATCTCGGCATACTCGGGATCTGCAACGTTCCCGAAAGCGCGCTGGTACGTGAGTGCGACTATGTCCTGATGACACGCGCCGGACCGGAGATCGGCGTGGCCTCGACCAAGGCGTTCACGACGCAGCTGACCGCGTTGGCATTGCTCGCTGTAGCGTTGGGAAAACGCAACGGTCTGGATGCCTCGGCCGAATTAAACTACACACATCAACTTGCCGCACTTCCCGGTCTGATCCAGGTGACCCTGGGTCTCGATGACACCGTGAAAAAACTCGCGGAGCGATTCGCCGAAAAGCACCACGCGTTGTTTCTCGGTCGTGGCGCAGAACATCCGGTGTCGATGGAAGGCGCGCTGAAGCTGAAAGAGATCTCCTATGTTCACGCCGAAGCCTACCCGGCGGGCGAGCTAAAGCACGGCCCATTGGCCTTGGTCGATGCCGACATGCCGGTGATCACGATTGCGCCGAATAACGAGCTGCTCGAGAAAGTAAAATCGAACCTTCGGGAAGTTCGTGCACGGGGTGGCGAACTGTTCGTATTCACCGACCCGAATTCAGGAATCGAATCCGAACCTGGTGTCGAAGTCATCCACCTTCCTGAACACGTCGAAGGTCTGCAGGCGCCCGTGGTGTACACGATCCCGCTGCAGCTGCTTGCCTACCACGTCGCGTTGCTGAAAGGCACAGATATCGACCAGCCACGCAACCTCGCAAAATCGGTGACAGTCGAGTAACCGATCCACCGTCATGTCGTTCTGAGCCCGCGGGGCGAAGGACCTTCAAGATCCCGCGTAAGCCCTCTTACATTCGGGGGCGACTCGATATGACAGTTCCTTCACTGGCTATGAGCCAAGCTCGCTGCTCTGAGCAGAGGGACATGGGGCGTCTCCGTAAGAACAGAACACGCAGCACTGACCTTGTTTCGGTGCCAATAGCTGACCACACTGTCGGCATTCAAAGTAGTAGACGCAGCGGTCAGTCGGCATCTTCTCCTCGAATCGCATCCCGCACTTTGGGCAGGTGATCATCGAGGTGAAGATGATTTCATGCATGACGGCCGAGACTAAATCCGGAGGCGGGTCCGGAATCAAGAGTGGAGACCTGTTTTCAGTCCCTCCAGAATCGCGCAGAAATCCCGTCCGGCATGCGACTCGCAGTCGTTGATCAAATGTGCCAGCGCGTCGCGCTTTTTGTTGAGGAGCTCGATGCGTGCGTCGAGGTCGGCCAGACGTTGCTTCGCCAACGTCTTGATGTCCGGGCGGGACCCATCGTCGAGATGCAACAGCGTCTTGATCTCATCGAGCGAAAAACCAACCGATTTGGCACGCAGAATGAAGAACACACGATCGAGCGTGCTTTCTGGATAGCGTTTGTATCCAAGCCCGGGTCCGGGGTTCGGCTGCAGCAAACCCAGCCGGCGGTAAAAGCGCAGTGTCTCCGGATTCGCACCGGAACGACGTGATATCTCTGCAAGCGTTAGAAGTTCAGACACGACGGTTCCATCGTCTATAGTTGAAGAAAGCCTCCCTGCTGGCGAGATACTAACCACAATCGATGGGAATCCGCAAAGTCCAACGCCTCATTTCTCCGGTTTCGACGTCGGATGGCGCGGGTGTGCGCCTGCAGCGCAGCCTTGGCCAGTCACCGTTTCATCGTCACGACCCGTTTCTGTTGCTGGACGAATTCGGGTCGGATGAAGCCGCCGATTACATCCGCGGGTTTCCGGCGCACCCGCACCGGGGCTTCGAGACCGTTACTTACATGCTCGAAGGGCACATGCTTCACGAAGACCACCTCGGCAACCGCGGGGATCTCAGATCCGGTGGTGTTCAGTGGATGAGTGCTGGTCGCGGGATCATCCATTCGGAGATGCCCCAACAAACAGAAGGCAAAATGCATGGTTTCCAGTTGTGGGTGAACCTGCCCGCTTCCGACAAGATGAAGCCGGCGGCATACCGGGATATCCCGGCCGAGGAGATTCCGGTTTTCGACGGCAATGGCCTGCGTGTCAAAGTCGTGGCCGGCGAATACGGGGACGATGATTCGCGTGTCACCGGTCCGGTCAGCGGTCCAACGACACAACCGCAGTATTTCGATGTCACAGCCGTTTCCGGTACGGTATTTTCGCAGGATATCGATCCCGCGATGAACGTACTCATCTACGTTTATGAGGGAGCAGTCACGATCGGTTCGGAGTCGGTCGAGCATGGTGCCGCGCTGCTCGGTGAAGGCGACAGGCTTGAGGTCATCGCCGGTCCGGATGGCGCGTCTTTTCTGGTGCTCGCTGGAAAGCCGCTCAACGAACCCGTCGTTCAGTACGGGCCCTTCGTCATGAACACCCGGGAAGAGATCGAGCAGGCCCTCGCGGACTACAAAGCCGGCCGGCTGACGGATTGATGGACGGGCCCGACAACGAGTACCTGCTTGGATCGGATCCCGAAGAGCTCGAACGGCTTCGTTTCCAGGACGAGGTCTGGGCCGCGGAAACAGAGTCGTTGATTGCCCGCGCCGGTTTCACGGCCGGTGCGCATATTCTCGATCTCGGTGCCGGACCCGGTTTGACGACACAACGTCTCGCAAAAGCGGTAACCCCGGGCGGAAGAGTAACCGCCATCGAAAGGTCTCAACGCTTCGTGCAGGTGATCGAGTCGACAGGCCGCGAAGATATCACGGCGCTGCACTGCGAAGTGCAGGAAATACCGCTCGACGACGCATCAGTGGATGGCGCCTTTGCGCGATGGCTGCTGTGTTTTATCGGAGATCCGACGCCTGTTGTTCGGGAAGTTGCACGTGTCATCCGACCGGGCGGTCGTTTTGCCGTGATGGACTACTGCAACTACTTAGGCATTGCGCTACAGCCGCCGTCGCGCCGATTCAAGCGAACGTTCGAAGCGGTCTATCAGAGCTTTAAGAATCACGGTGGCGATCTGGATGTCGGTGGCAAGCTCCCGAGTGTGCTGCAGCAGTCGGGGTTCGAGCTTTGCGATCTGATACCGATACACCGGGCAGCTCGTCCGGGATCGGGTCCATGGCGTTGGGTAACCCAGTTTCAGACCCTGTACCTGCCCCAGGTTCTGGACGAAGGCTTGATTTCCCGGCAGGAGCTCGATGAATTCCGAAAAGAATGGGCAAAACAGACGCCCGAATCCGGTGCTTTTTTCTGTACACCACCAATGATCGGTATCGTTGCGGTCAGAAAATGAGTATTTAGCGATGGAACTTGGAAAACGTCTGCCGAAACTGTTGCTCGAGTCATTTTCGATACTCGACGTCGTGATCGTGCTGTCCCTCCACGATTCGCTGAGTCGCGGTTATAGGACTTTCTGTCAGCGAACGCGGACTGAGTCAGCTCAGGATTTCGATTCGATCCAGACGTCGACCTGTTCTTCCAGGATCGTCAGAGGCACGTCGCCGTTCATCAATACGACGTCGTGGAACTCGCGCAGGTCGAATTCATCGCCGAGAGCTTCCCTGGCTTTCTCGCGCAAATCGAGGATCTTCAGCATACCGACCTTGTACGCGGTGGCCTGACCGGGAATGACGAAGTAACGCTCGATCTCGGCAACGACGTCGTGTTCCGCCATGCCTGTGTTCGCAAGCATGTAGTCGATGGCTCGCTCCCTGCTCCAGCGTTGCCGATGGATACCGGTGTCGACGACCAGACGCACGGCACGGAACAGCTCGGCTTGCAGGCGACCCAGGTTGTGGTACGGGTCGTCCTGGTAGCCGGCTTCCCAGGCTACACGTTCGGAGTACAACGCCCAGCCCTCGGAGAAGGCCGTGAATCCGAGGAACTTGCGGAATTGTGGCACACCGGTGAGTTCAGTCTGCAAAGCCGTCTGCAAGTGGTGGCCCGGCACGGCTTCGTGATAAGCCAGCGTGCGCATGGCGTACTTCGGATGTTCCTTCAGATCGCGCAGATTTGCATAGAACACGCCGGGCCGCACGCCGTCTGCGGATGGTCCCTGGTAGTACGCACCGGCAGACGTTTTCTCACTGAACTCCGGTACGCGTTTGACCTCGACCACTGATTTGGGCAAGTGACCGAAGTATTCCGGCATCCCCTCGATGATCTCATCGATGATCACCTGAAAATCTTCGATGATCTGTTGCCGTCCCTCATCTGTGTTGGG
>JAZFZN010000101.1:0-3152 GCA_036475515.1 Gammaproteobacteria bacterium | reverse complement strand
GTCGTTGATGACCAGGATCGCTAGCGCACGGTGGTCGGACAACGGCAGAAATTCGATCTTACTCAAGGTAATCTGTTTCGAGCGCGGTACGGTCACGAGTCCTGCCAGCTGTGTGACCTCCGACAACGCGACCGATGCCGCTTCCGCGAGTGCGCGCGAATCCGCCACGTCACTCTCGAGTTCGGCACGCAGTTGTGCGACCACCCGGTTTCGCAACGGCTTGACGGTCAGCAGACTATCGACAAAAAAGCGATAGCCCGCCTGGGTCGGTACACGACCGGCTGATGGATGCGGGGAAGCCAGAAACCCGAGGTCTTCGAGGTCTGCCATCACGTTGCGGATCGTCGCCGGACTCAGGGAAAGCTGGACCTCCTTGGACAAGGTGCGCGAACCGATTGGCTGGCCATCGGTTATGTAGCGGCGGACCAACAACTTCAACAGCTGTTGTGCGCGTTCGCTCAGGTGTTCGGCATCAAGTTCGCGGGTCATGACTCTCGGATGACTGGCACTCCGCGTTGGCGAGTGCTAATCGCCAACTTGCAACGCGATCGCCTCGCTGTCAAGCCGCGTGGGAAATGCTTTCGCGTATGGGAGCAGCCGCTCAATTCGGGTACATTGTCAGCGCGGAGCCACTGTATGCCAGACGCTTTCAACACGATCGGACTGATCGGCCGTTACGCTGACCCGCCGGTCCGCGACACTGTGCAGCAACTCGTCCCCATGCTGTCGGACGCCGGGGTCCGGGTGCTGATCGCCGACGAAATCGAAGATGAGTTTGGCAGCGCAAAACCCGATCGGATCGCCGAGAAAAGCATCCCTGCCCAAAGCGATCTTGTAATCTCGATTGGCGGCGACGGAACGATGTTGTATGCCGCTCGCCTGGTTGCGGACCACGGCGTTCCATTGCTTGGAATCAACCGCGGGCGTCTCGGCTTTCTCGCCGACATCTCGCCCGAAGCGATTACCGAACGGATCAGTGAACTGCTGGACGGCCGTTTCATTCGTGAACAACGCATGATGCTCGACGTGGCAATCGTGCACGACGACGTCGAGACCGCAGCGGGCCGTGCGTTGAACGACGTCGTCGTCCAGAAGTGGTCGACCAGCCGTATGCTGGAGTTCGAGATCTGGATCGACGGCCGCTACGTCAATGTCGACCGGGGAGATGGATTGATTGTTGCCACGCCTACAGGGTCGACGGCGTATGCCCTGTCCGGTGGCGGACCGATCCTCCACCCGCAACTCGACGCCGCCGTCCTCGTGCCTATTTGTCCGCACACACTCAGCGATCGACCACTGGTGCTCAGTCCGTTACAGACGCTGGATGTCCGCCTCATCGAACGCGCCGAAACACACGCGCAACTGATCATCGACGGATTCTCGACCACTGAAATGAGGATGGGCGACGCCGTGCGCATTCGTTGTGCCAAAACACGCCTCGAACTGATGCACCCACCCGACTACGATTACTACAAGATCCTGCGTTCCAAACTCGCCTGGGGACGTGGCGATTCGGCAAATACGACCGTGTAGTCACACCGAAATGTTTACACAAATGCACATCCGCGACTTCGCGATCGTCGACGAAGTGGCCCTCGATACAAGCGGTGGACTTACGGTACTGACCGGAGAAACCGGCGCCGGCAAGTCCATTCTGATCGATGCACTCGGCTTGCTGCTCGGCGATCGCGCCGACACCGACGCCGTGCGGCACGGTCGTGAACGCGCCGAGATTACTGCCACTTTCGATCTCTCCGGTGACATGCCCGGCGTCGAGGCCGCACGCGCCTGGCTGACGGAACAATGCCTGGATAGCGGAGACGAATGTGTGTTGCGACGGGTCGTTCATCACAACGGCCGCTCCAGGGCATTTATCAATGGGCGCCCCTGTACGCTCGAGATGCTGAAGCAACTCGGCGAGTGTCTTGCGGATCTGCATGGACAACACGAACACCAGTCGCTGCTGAAAGCTTCGGAGCAACGCGCTGTCGTCGACCGACACGGCGGACTTACGGACCTGACGAAAGAACTCGGTGCAGCGTACACACGGTGGCGTGAGTTCGATCAGCACATCGAAGAACTCGAAGCAGCGACTGCCGATCGAGCTTCGCGCCTGGACTTGTTGCGTTTTCAGGTCACTGAACTCGAAACGCTGGGACTCGACACGGAGGCAATCGAAGCACTGGACGACGAGCACCGGCGTCAGTCCAACTCGGGTGAATTACTCGAAGCTGCAAACACGGCACTGGCGGCGCTGACCGGTGAGAACACCGCCGACGCTGCTTCTGCCCAGTCATTGTTGCACCGGGCACGCCAGAACCTGGAACGCGGCCTGCGTCTGGACCCCGGACTCGGCGAACTAATCGAACTGATCGACAACGCCGACATTCAGGTGTCGGAAGCAGGAACACGATTGTCACAATACGTGTCGACACTCGATCTCGACCCGCAAAGACTGATCGAACTCGAACGACGTGTGACGGTGTTGCACGACCTGGCCCGCAAACATCGCATCAAACCTTCACAACTGCCGGTTGTACACGAACGTTTGCGTCTCGAACTCGACGAACTCGATCATTCAGATGAGAAACTCGAGGAATTGCGTACACAACGCGCCGAGATCGAAAAGAACTACCGGTCGGTAGCGACCCGGCTCTCGGAGCAACGACGCACCACAGCCCGGGAGTTGAACAAACGGATATCCGCATTGATGCAGAAGCTCGGGATGACCGGTGGTCGTTTCGAGATCGACATCGAGCACGATGACAGTCTGCTGACCCGGTATGGCTTCGATCGTGTCGTCTTCAACGTCAGCGCAAACCCGGGCCAGCCGTTGAAACCATTAGCGAAGGTCGCGTCGGGCGGAGAGCTGTCACGCCTCGGGCTGGCAATTCAGGTCGCCGCAGCGGATGCCGCATGGATTCCGACGCTCGTATTCGACGAGATTGACGCAGGCATCGGTGGCGCCGTCGCTGCGATGGTCGGCGAGTTGTTGCGTGAACTCGGAGAACGACGACAGGTCCTGTGCGTAACCCATCTGCCCCAGGTAGCGTCAGAAGCTCATCACCACGTTCGGATCGCGAAGATCAGTGACGGGCGCACGACACGGACGACGTTACAAACGCTGGAACGAGATGAACGCGTCGAGGAAG
>JAZFZN010000100.1:0-2501 GCA_036475515.1 Gammaproteobacteria bacterium | reverse complement strand
GACAGACTCAGACGGTCCGCACCCGGCAGATCGGCCAGGATCGGAACGTTGACCTCGGCGTAGTACTCCGTGACGGAGTACGAACCACGCGTCGGTTGACGAATGCTGGTCGTCGACAGACCGGCTGAAACGAGCGCGTCCGGTTGATCAAAGCCTTTCTGTTCGCGGTACTCGTAACCAACCGCAATACCCAGAGGACCAGCCGGTAGCTCGACCAGATCCGTCGAGATGTTGCCAACATAGTTGACCATCTCGTTGTTCTGCACCTCATTGGCGGTGTAGCTGATGAAGTCCAGCATCCCCTGGGTGATCGTACCCGGGGTACCCGCGAGCACGTTGGGGTTGCCGTTCGAACCGGAGAATACGTTCAGAGGCACACAACCCGGGGTGGCCGTACAGGTAGCCAGGGGTCCCAGAGCCGTGCGGATGTTCGCCAACTGGAAGCTACCGACGTTGGTGTCGTTCGACTCGTTTTTTGAGTACGTGTAGCTCGCGTTCCAGTCCCAAAACCGGTTCGCCGCTTCAAACGTACCGTCGAAACCACCACCAAAACGGAAGGTGTCGACGTCCTGACGGGAGTCGCGGTTGCCGGCTTCGAACATACGCCGACCGAGCAGGGCCCAGTTCGTGTTCGGATCCAGCGTAAAGCCGAACGGGTTGAACGGGTTGGTCACGTGAATCGTCGTGATCGTGTCTGTCACCGACCCGAGGAACAACGGTTCCGGAGCAAGCTTCTGTTCCGACTTGCGGTTGTTGTACAGGACCTCTGCAGTGAACGTCAGGTTGTCGGTGATGTCATGGGCCGCCTGTGCATAGATGTTGGTGACCTCCATCGGTGTGACCATGTAGTTGTCCGGCGCGAAGTTGAAGCGCTGTTGGTTGTCCCACGCGATGAAGTCAGCACCCACACCACCGGTATAGGTCGGTGGACCATTGCTGCCGAACGGACCCGCAGGCAACATCGGGCCACCGGCGTTGAACAGGTTCGGTGACTGAAGATCGGCGACGCTCGGACGCAGCGTGATTGACTGCGTACCGGTGTTCGGATCGATAAAGATCCAGCGACCACGCGGTGTACCGGACGAACCGGTCACGGCTGCACCGATACCGAAGTTCGGTTCGGATGAGATCGCACGATCACCGGCAAATATTTCGTCCTGCTTGCGGTAGGAGACGTTCATGTACACGGACGTCTTGGCGCTCGATGTGCCGACGGAGAAGTCGTAAAACTCGATACGACCATCGCTATCGTCGTACTCACCGATCTGTATACCGGCACCCAGGCCTTCGAAGTCACGACGCGTGATGATGTTCACCACACCCGCAATTGCGTCAGAACCATAGATGGCGGATGCACCGTCCTTCAGGATTTCGATGCGTTCGATGATCGAAACCGGAATGGTGTTCAGGTCGACTCCGTTTAGTCCTCCGGAACCAGCCTGATCCACCCAACGGCGGCCGTTCACAAGAACCAGAACACGCTTGGCGCCGAGGTTCCGCAGGTCGATCTGTGTAGCACCGGTACCGCCGTTGTTGAACGTCGTGTTCAACGCCGAACCGGCAATCGGAAGCGACTGCAGAATGTCACCAACCGAGACCAGTCCAGTGCGTTCGATGTCTTCACGCTGAAGGATCAACAGCGGTTGCGACGTTTCGATGTCGGTACGCTTGATGCGAGAACCCGTCACTTCGATCTTCGAAAGTTGGCGGGCATCGCCTTCTGCATCGGCATCAGCCGACCAGACGGGCGCACTCATCGTCGTCGCAACACCGGTCATCAGCGCCAGACGGACCGCCTGACTGACAGGGTTACGATTTTTCATATATTCGCTCCTGGCGAAAGTTGAAAGTATTTAGCTGCTCGATCGAGCAGTTCATCCCTGGACCGAACCGGGTTGCACGTTTTTGGCGTGCCCGCGGTTCCTCCATGGCGGCCGATCATAGCAGCAATTTTTGTGCTTTGAAACGTTTTTGTTGTAAATGCAATACAACCTGCAACCGGGTTTTCGAAGTGGTGCTTCAGCAACAACGATTAATCGCATTCTAAGTAACTAACACATTGAAAGACAAAGAAAAGATAATCGGAATGCGATGTTGCGGCGCATGATCCGAACACCCGGTTTTCTCGGCTGAAACCGATACGCAGGCCCCCATGGCTGTTGCAACAGCACAACAGAAGTCTTTTGCTGCGGCGCACATCAAACCATGTTGCGCAAATGCAACGCAATATTGAGATCAGATTCAGGTGCTTTGGCGCACACCCAGAACGCGATTTCGTCGTCGTCTGGGCAGCACCAGAAGCCGGCGCTGCATTGCTGCCCCAGTGCTAGACTTGGGTGCTCTGTTTCTCGCTTTTCGATTGACCCGCGAATGACTGACACCCGGACAGCTCCGGAACAGCACACGGCGCCACTGCAACGTCCCGAGACCCCACAAGCCGAGGCAGCCGTCCCGGGTGGCGGGTTCAGGCTGATCGCCGCGTCCCCGCAGGAGTCGTCGGT
>JAZFZN010000099.1:0-12199 GCA_036475515.1 Gammaproteobacteria bacterium | reverse complement strand
GTGAGTGACGCAGGACCGACATTTTGCCATAGAAAAGGGGACAGATTTGCTTTCCTGACCGAGCCGGAGCGCTTGGCGCCCACCGGAAAATAAATCTGTCCCCTTTTCAGACAACACGGCACCAAGGCTGGTCAGGGGTACTCCTAGGCGCCGTTGGCGAGGACCAGCTTGAAGCGTGCCACAGCCGCCATCGAGCCCCCGATTACGACACTGGTGATCACGACTGTGATCCTCAGCTTCGGGTCGATCAGGAGGAGATCATCGGTTGCGTACAGCATGATGATCAACGCCAGTAAGCCGGCCACGATGAAACGCAGAAATGCGGCCGCAAACATCTGTGGTTTGGTCTCGTCATCGTCGGGCTGTGTATCCATCTGATAAGCGACAAACCCCGCCATCAATGCAGGGAGGATTCCCCAGCGTGTCGATTCACCAAAGCTGTCGAAGAAGTCGAATGACTCCGTGTCGCTGGTCCAAACGCCAAGGATGAGCGCCGAAACGGACGTCGCAACGATAAAACCAACCAGCATCATCAACAGATAGAAGCCGTAGTGGCGTGACTCATCGACAGTTCCGGTACGGTATCCGTAGATACGTGTCGCAAACACAACGAGTATCGGGACGATATACATCGGAATCGCGTAGATGATCCAACGCACCGTATCAACGCCAAAATGTGCAGTCTGGTCGTCCGGGTAGAAAAATGCATTCATGACGAATACGGCAAACTCGCGGCCCAATAGCACCGCGAGGACGATCGCCGCGGTGAACGTCCAGACGTATTTGTAAGTATGCTTCAATTTCATGCGCGGGGCGGTCCCGCCGACACGCCGCGCCGATTCCCAGATCTCGGCCTCGTTGCCGCTGCCGACCAGGATGACGCAGGCCAGGAAACGGCAAAGCAGACTATCAAGCCGATCCAGTTCTTCCAGGAGATTCATCGTCTTCGTGTAGTGCTGTGGCCCCGAACGCCAGACAGCCACCCGTTCAGACGTCTTGTTGAACAGGACACAGATGTCCCCCCATTTGAGTGACGGCTCGGAGAAAAAGCGCTGAAACGACGATCGGTTCGAAAACGACTGAATCTCGTCGAAAAACACACAGGCCCGCGCCCAACGGTGTTCGACCGTATTGCTTGCCATGTCGAAGTCGCCGAGATCGACACTCTGAACGAGCATGCGTTCGACGATGTTCTCGCGTTGCTCGTCTGGAATCTCGGAAAGACGCGAGCCACGCAATACGTTGTAGACTTCCAGCACCTTTCGCGGGATTGCGAAGACATCGAAAACGGTGTCTCTGAGAATCAGGAGTGGGTTGAAACGGTTCTCCCATCCGATGAGGACGAGAAAAGCAATCGCAACGATCAGCGGAGCGACGTTGCGGCCGTTCAGCGCCTGAAAAAGCTGGGCGGCTGTTCCTGATCGGCGGTTTTCGAAGATGATCGTTATGAACGGTTCGATGGGAAGCCATTCGGTCACGAGAACATAGAAAAACGAGCCGATGATCAATGCGTAGACGCTCAGCCCAAGCCAGTACAAGCCGGTGCGGGTGAAATAGCGAGGCAGGGTCGGCTCGTCGCCGAGTTGCACCGAACGTTTCTGGAACGAACGGATGGCCAGTGCAAGCGCCAGTAGTGTGCCGAGAAAGACGACGAGGTTGTTGACGAGATCTACCAATGCCATTCCTTTCGCCGGCGCACGGCACCCCGTCCATCCTAAACAAATCGGCGGTTCGGCACTAGAACGGAGCTGCGGTTACAGGGGGTCCGGGTAGACAGAGATTGCGTTGCGGCCAGATTGCTTTGCCCGGTACAAGGCTTCGTCCGCATGACCGACGAGTGTTTCCAACGAGTCGGTTTCCCCGAGCGTAGCGACCCCCAGGGAAACGGTTATGGCTTCGTATTCGTGGTCGATATTCGCTACTGCGCCGCGCACACGTTCCGCAACGACCACGGCGTTTTCCAGGTTGGCCTGCGGCAACAGAACAACGAACTCATCGCCACCGTAGCGTGCGAGCATGTCGTTCGGACGGAAGTTCGAGCGCAGAGCGTCGCAAACCAGGCAAAGTGTGTGATCACCGACCAGATGCCCGAACCGGCTGTTGTAGTCTTTGAACCCGTCGATGTCGAGCATGATGAAGCTCGCCGGAATCTGCTCGCTCTTGCACAGTTCGATCTCACGCCGGAAATGCTGTTCAACCCAATGACGGTTGTAGAGCCCGGTCAGTGCGTCGGTCATCGACAAGTGTCGGAACCTGCGTATGATCACCACACTGTCTGAAATCGCGATGTTGCTTTCGCGTATTCGCGACGACAAAGTCATTAGCAGGTTGCGTGCGAAGGCGTGCGACGCATTGATGAACGCCCAGACGGTTTCCTCGCCGATCACGAGCAATACCGTGTCCTCGATCGCCTTCACCCAGGCGGATGGGTTCTTTCCTTCGAGGATGGACATTTCGCCAACGTTCTCCCCGACGCCAAGCACGGCGAGCGGGGTTTCAGACGGATCGTTGAGGTGCACGCTGACCGCACCGGCCAACACGACATACAGATTGGTGTTGGGTTCCTCCGGCGCCAGGAGCGTCTCTCCGGCGGCGATTCGACGGATGCCGCATTCTTCGACATAGACGCTGCTGGTCTCGACCGGGATGCTGCGGAACAACGCGACCCGGTTGTAGAGGCCCATGTCCGCTGTGACGATCCGTGGTGCAGAATGGCTGTCGTCTGGTCTCGGCATGTCAGTCGAGTGCTTTGGTAACGACTTCGAACACGTTTTTGGCCAGCGGTTCCTGCGCACGGACGCGTTCGAGTTCCGAGCGCATCAATGCACCGCGTCGTGGCTCGTGCCGCCGGAACGCCGTCAGTGGACTGACCAGACGCGCTGCGATCTGTGGATTGATCGAATTCAGTTCGATCACACGGTCGGCGATAAACCGGTAGCCTTCCCCGTCAGCACGATGAAAACCGACCGGATTCGCTTCACCAAACCGGCCCAGCAGTGAACGAACCCGGTTCGGGTTGCGCACATCAAATGCTGCATGGCTGGTCAAAGAGCGAACACGATCGACGGTGTCGTGGAAGGGCGCAGTCGCATGCATCGCGAGCCATTTGTCCGTAACCAGCGGATCTTCCTTCCACCGTTCATAGAACACCTGCAACGCCTCGTCGCGTTCCGGACACCGAACCTGGTTGAGTGCCTGCAACGCGCCGAGCTGATCGGTCATATTGTCACTTTTCTGAAACTGTTCGAACGCGATGCGCGGACCTTCGTCTTTGAGCTGGACGAGATACGAAAGACAGGTGTTGCACAATGCCCGCCGGCCACAGGATTCCGCATCGAACTTGTAGGGCCTGTCACTGTCGTGCTGGTTGTAGACACGTCGAAGATCGTCAGCCAGTCGACTCGCAAGTTCGCTGCGCACGAAACGGTGGGCATTGCACACCGATTCGATGTCAATCACCTCCATGCGGTCGGCAGTGTAGTCCTCTAGCGGTAACAACAACGTTCGCGATGCCAGCGCGGGATCGTTGTGCGCGTCGGTCAACATGCGACGCATTGCTTCGACATAGTCGGCTGGCAGCTCCGGTTTGCCGTTTGTCTTCAGCGTATCGACGAAACGCAACAGAATTTTGAGGGCAAGCTCCTGCCCTGCGTCCCAGCGGGAAAATGGGTCCGTATCGTAAATCATCAGGAACGCGAGTTCGGCCTCACTGCGTTCAATGTCGAGCTTTACGGGCGCAGTAAACCCGCGCAATACGGACGGTACCGGTTTCTCGTCAATGTGGACGAACCGAAAAACACGTTCCGGCTCATCGAGCTCGAGTAGGCGCCGGGTCCGGTTGCCGATATCCTCGTCCGGCAGCTGCAGTGGCAGCTCACGCCCTTCGCCGTCCAGCAACGCAACTTCTATCGGTATGTGGAACGGCTTTTTGTCCGGTTGTCCCGGTGTCGGTGGACAGCTTTGGCGTCCGCGTAGCGCGTAGCAACGGGTTTCAGGGTCGTACTCCTCGCTGATGCTCAAGACCGGTGTGCCGGCCTGGTCGAACCATCGACGGAATGCTTTGAGATCAAGGCCGGCCCCCTGCTCCATCGCGCGCAGGAAATCGTCGGTGGTTACGGCCTCGCCGTCGTGGGTCGCGAAATACAAATCCATACCACGCCGAAAACCGTTTTCTCCTGCCAGTCGCTTGATCATCCGAATGACCTCGGCGCCTTTCACATAGACCGTCGCGGTATAGAAGTTCTGAATCTCCATGTACGAATGGGGCTGTATCGGATGCGCCATCGGCCCGATGTCCTCGGCAAACTGGCGGCTACGCACGATTTTTACGTCGTCGATGCGTTTTAGTGCGACGGAATGCATGTCAGCCGAGAACTCCTGATCGCGGAATACAGTCAGGCCTTCCTTCAGTGTGAGCTGAAACCAGTCGCGGCAGGTCACACGATTGCCGGTCCAGTTGTGGAAATACTCGTGTCCGATGACGGTTTCGATGTCCATGTAGTCGCGATCGGTCGCGGTTTCCGGATCCGCCAGCACGAACTTGGAATTGAAGATATTGAGGCCTTTGTTCTCCATCGCCCCCATGTTGAAATCGTCGGCGGCGACAATCATGTATGTATTCAGATCGTACTCGCGACCGTACTTCTCTTCGTCCCAACGCATTGCCTGTTTCAGTGCGGCCATTGCATGTGCACATTTGTGCACGTTGTGCTCTTCGACGTAGATCTGCAGAAGAACCTCTCGTCCAGACATCGTGACGATTTTGTCTTCCAGACAACGGAGGTCGCCGGCAACCAGTGCGAACAAATAGCTCGGCTTCCTGAAAGGGTCCTTCCAGCGGACCCAGTGCCGTCCGTCAGCAAGTTCGCCGCCACCGATCCGATCGCCATTCGACAACAACACAGGATATCGCTCGCGATCACCGATCAAGGTGACTGAATACGGCGCCATGACATCTGGACGATCAAGGGAATAGGTGATCTTGCGGAAACCTTCCGCTTCACATTGAGTGCACAGATGGGCACCGGTCTTGAACAGTCCTTCGAGAGACGTGTTCCTGCCGGGAAAGACGAAGTTCTCCACTTCCAGTTCGAAGCTGTCGGGAACCCCTGAAATGATCAGTTGCTCCTCGGTCCTTTCGATGCGGTCATCGGGGACGTCCTCGCCGTTCAGCCGCAAATACCCCGGTTCGAGTCCGCGTCCGTCGAGTACGATGCGGCCGTCGGATTCGGTCGCCCGATTTCTCCGAAAGCGTGTGTGCGCGATGACCCGTGTCCGCCCCTCGGCAAGCTCAAACCGGAGATCGATCTGCTCGACACCGAAGGCCGGTGGTTCGTAGTTCTTCAGATAGACGGGTCGCGGGTCTTTCTGCTTCATCGCCGTTCCCTGGGTGAGCCCGCACGACCGGATGTAATCCGTCCGGGTCGGCTGGCAGGCTCGGACGGCAATCCCATCAGGGGAACCGCACAATACCGATTAATGGACGCAAAAAAAAGCGCGTGGACGACGAACACCGTACGACTATGGACTCGGTCTAATTATGACGCCACCAGTCGGCAATGACGCGCCCGGTAATCGGGTTCAACAGGTAGCCATAGGACTTGTGCACGTTCAGACGACCCTGCTCTCGGTAGTAGTTGAAGAAATCTGCACTCAAATCAGTGACTTCGTGGACGAGCCCGTACCGCGTCATTTCGGCGAAATCGTCTCTCAGCGAGGGGTCCAGCGCCTTCAGCTCGCCCACCGAGGCGATGTTGACCCAGCGCCGGATGTTGGACGGATAGCGCTCCGCACCCTTCTGCCCAGCCCCGCGCAGCCGTTTCTTGATGAAACGCAAACCGAGCGGGCTGCCGAGTGTCAGGAACAAATCGACGGATGCTTCACTGCCACTGGCGCGGCTCAGTTCCCAAAGAGTGTCGAATGCAATCACGGAACCGAGGCTGTGGCCGATCAACAGCACACGGTTGCCGGCGTGGTGCTCTTCGACGATTCGTTCCGCAAGTGGTTCGCGAATGGCGTCTGCGATGCCCTCGGTATTTTCGAAGTAGCGCCGGGTTTCCGCAGCTCCCTCGAGGATCCACTTCTGGCGGACATACTTGACCAACCCGGGGAATCGATCGAGCAGGGTGAACAACGCCCAGTAGAAACGCCAGCGCAAACTGCCCGACTCGGCGCGGTCGCGATCGTCCGGGCCTGGTCTCTCGAGCATCTGTTCGACCCACGGCCGGTCGAGTTCAATATCCCGATGCGTGTCGTAGTACAGCGGATTCCATGCGATTACCTCGAAACACGCTTTGTCGAGAACAACGCGCGGGTCAGCACGGCGCACGCCTTCCGACAGACAACCCCACAACAGATCGCGATGTTCTTCGGCCGGTGGCTTCGGCCGCATACCCGGTACGAACAAGATACGATGGCCGTTCGACTCTTCCATTGCGCAGACTCTTCGTGAACAAGACTGCTAATATATTCGGCAGCTTTCGCGAGGAACAGTCGTGAAGCCGACAAAGATCGACGGAACCCGTGTTGACTTGTGGCAGTACCGCGGCCGCCCCGCCCTCGTCGCACACCGCGGCGACGCAGTGTCCTTCGCCGAGAACACGATGCCCGCGCTCGCCGGGGCATACGAAGCCGGCGCGCGATACGTCGAGTTCGATGTGCAACTCGCCGCCGATGAAGTTCCGATTCTGTTGCATGATGACGACCTGAAACGCACGTCGAGCCGCAGCGGATCCGTTTTCGAATTCGGTTCCGATGAACTCGACAAGGTTTCCGTGGGCGAACCCGAACGTTTCGGCACCCGTTTCGAGGACGTTACCGTACCGACGCTTGCCACAGCGCTCGAGTGGCTTGGTACCAGGTCAGACTGCACGGCGTTTGTCGAAGTTAAAAGCGCATCGATTGACCATTTCGGTCTGGCAACGGTCGCCAACCGGGTTTTTGACGCACTCGAAAATCTGGCAGAGCAGGTCGTTGCCATTTCATTCGATACGGAATTCGTTGCGGCGGCACGCAAAGCGGGCTTCACGATCGGCTGGGCGCTGAGAAACTATGACCCACCAACACGCAAGACGGCAGAACAACTATCGCCGGACTATCTTTTCATCAATCACTACAAACTCACCGAACAACACGAGATTCTGTGGCCGGGTTCATGGAACTGGGTGTTGTACGAAGCCGCGACACCCGAACTGGCATTGCATTTTCGACGTCTGGGTGCCGCCCTGGCAGAGTCCATGGCGGCAAGCGAACTGCTCGCCGCACCGCCCTTTGCAATGGGACCAGCAGCGATGGAGCAAGCAGCAGAACAGGCTGCGCTGGAGGAACCGGTTGACGACGGCGCAGACTGACGTGCTCGTCGTCGGCGGCGGGATTCATGGTGTCGCCGTCGCACAGGCCGTTGCCGCTGCCGGACACAAAGCGATACTCGTCGAGAAAACAACGCTGGCGGCCGGAACATCGAGTCGTTCGAGTAAGTTGATTCACGGCGGATTGCGCTATCTCGAAAACGGACACCTCGGTCTGGTCATGGAGTCGTTGCGCGAACGCACGCTGTTGCTGAGAAACGCACCGGAACTCGTACGCCTCGAGACGTTTCGGATTCCGATTTACGCCGAAACGCGACGCCCTCCATGGGTTATCGCGTCCGGTCTGTCATTGTATGCCCTGCTCTGTGGATTCCGCAGTGGCACCCGTTTTGGGCGCGTGCCTGTAGGTGACTGGCGCGACCTGGACGGTCTGCGAACAGACGGACTCAAGACGGTATTTCGTTATCACGATGCACGCACAGACGACCGCGCGCTGACCCGAGCGGTGATGCGTTCAGCGATCGAACTTGGTGCAGAGCTGGCCTGCCCTTGCGAATTCGTCGGCGCGGAGATCGGATCGGACGGGGTCGAAGTGCAACTCAGAAACCCGTCGGGTGAAGACAACGTTTTTGCACGTGTACTCGTCAACGCGGCCGGTCCCTGGGTCAACGAGGTCGCCGATCGGATTCGTGGAGACATCCAGCGTCCGCCGGTCGCACTCGTTCAGGGGACTCATATCGAAGTTCCCGGACGACTCGAACGTGGTTGCTACTATATCGAAAGTCCACGCGACGGACGTGCAATCTTCGTGATGTCCTGGAAGGGTCACACGCTCATCGGCACGACCGAAACACGTTTTGACGGCCCGCCCGACAATGTTCATCCGCTCGCATCCGAAGAACATTATCTGGTTTCGGTTCTGAAACATTACTTTCCGGACCACCCCGTCCAGACCCGCCACGATGTGCTTTCCTCATGGGCAGGTGTGCGTGTGTTGCCGAAGGGCACTGGTCACGCGTTCCATCGCACCCGCGAAACGAGGTTCGTTGTCGATCGCCGTAAGTCTCCAAGAGCCGCAGCTGTCTATGGTGGAAAACTGACAACGCATCGCGCAACCGCTGAAAAACTGATGAGCCTGATCGCTTCGGCGCTACCCGAACGGCACCCACGCGCCGATACGCGATCGTTGAAGCTGACCCCGGTAGATTAGCGATGCGCGAGAACGATCTGTTGTTGTGTATCGACCAGGGTGGGCAGTCTTCGAGGGCGCTGGTATTCGAGCAGTCGGGACGTCTGCTTGCAGAGGGTCGGGCATCGATCGAAACACACCGCATGCCACCTGACCGGGTCGAACACGACGCCGACGCTCTCGTCGAGTCGGTACGACACTCTATCCGGGACGCACTGACCGATCTCGGTGACCGACCGGTGATCGCCGCAGCGATGGCCACACAACGCTCGAGTATCGTCTGTTGGGATCGGTCGGACGGACGTGCGCTGTCTCCGGTCATTTCGTGGCAGGACACGCGCGCCGCCGGTTTGCTCGGCCCTTTGAAGCCATTCCGGGAAGACATACACGAGCGCACCGGGCTAGTGCTGTCGGCACACTATGGCGCCAGCAAACTGCGCTGGTGTCTGGATGAACTACCCGAAGTACGCAGCGCCTGTCGCGAGGGCAGACTGGTTTTCGGACCCCTCGCCAGTTTCATCACCTACCGGTTGTGCGCAGAACGCCCTCTATTGGCCGATCCGGCGAACGCATCACGCACGTTGTTGTGGAACATACAAACCGGTGACTGGGATTCGTTCCTGACCGAACAGTTCGACATACCGACCGACTGCCTGCCACGCTGCGTACCAAATACATACGGGTTCGGCCACATCCACATCGGATCACGAGCCGTTCCGTTGTCTGTCGTCACAGGCGACCAACCCGCTGCATTGTTCGCATTTGGTGCGCCACGCAGGTCGAGAGCTTATATCAACGCCGGCACCGGTGCGTTTGTACAACGCTTGACGACACGAGAACAGGCGCCCGACAAGCTCCTGCGCAGTGTCGTGTGGGACGACGGTGAAACACGCGTGGGCGTCGTCGAAGGCACGGTGAATGGCGCGGCCGGCGCCCTGGAACTCGTGGCTTCGCAACTCGGTGTCGACGCGAAAACGGAACTGAACGAAGGCGTCGTTGAGAGTATCCCGTTGTTCATCAATACCGTGTCGGGACTGGGTTCGCCGTTCTGGCTCGAAGGGATCCCGCCACGGTTCGTCGGCGACGGGACAGCTCGTGAGAAACTGACGGCAGTCGTGGAAAGCGCGGTGTTTCTGCTCAAGATCAACATCGATGCGATCGACGGCGTGCTGGATCCGGCGACCGATATCGTCCTGACAGGTGGTCTGGCGTCGCTGGATCTGCTCGGAAGCCGCCTTGCTGATTTGACCGGTCGCAGCGTGCAACGCGCTGAAGTCCGCGAAGCGACCGCAACCGGGCTCGCCTGGCTGCTGGCCGGACGACCAAAGAAATGGCCTTATCAGATCGAAGGCAGCTGTTTCGAACCGCGAGAGGATGCCGAACTCCAACAGCGCTACTCAGAGTTCAGAAAAACAATCGCGTCACTGGCATCGATGTGACGCGGCAATGCGGATTACGGTTTCAGAAACAGACGATACAACCACCGCCGCAAGGCGCCACGATACGGCGGAAACAGAACCCGACCGGTGTCCAGCCAGCGTGAACGACGCATGATCGCTTTCGGATGCGAGAAGGTCAGGAAACCTTCACGTCCATGGTATTGGCCCATTCCGGATTCACCAATACCACCAAACGGCAGGTCGTCGGCCGCGCAGTGGAGCAGCGTCTCGTTGACACTGACGGCGCCCGAGTGTGTTTCGTTAACCACGCGATCACGCACCTGCTCGTCGTCGGTGAACAGATACAACACGAGAGGTCGCGGACCGCTGTTGATCTGCCGCAGCGCGTCATCGAGTTCAGTGTAAGGGACGACCGGCAACAACGGACCGAAAATCTCTTCCTGCATCACGCGCATTCTGTGGGCAACACCCGTCAGCAGATAGAGAGGCATCTTGCGCGGATGCCCGGATGAACCGGTGTCACCGAGTTTGGTGGCGTTGGCGCCCTGCGCACGTGCATCATCCAGACAGGCTTCCAGACGTTCGTAGTGGTTCTGATCGACAATGCAACTGTAGTCGGGGTTATCGCCCAGACTCGGATACATGCGTCCGAACGCCTTTTTGAATGCGTTTGTGAACTCGTCCAGACGAGACTCCGGACATAGCACGTAGTCCGGTGCGACACAGGTCTGTCCGGCGTTGAACATTTTTCCGAAACAGATGCGTTCGGCTGCATAAGGCATGCGAGCATCGGGTGCGATCAGTGCAGGTGATTTTCCACCGAGCTCAAGTGTGACCGACGTCAGGTTGTCCGCGGCTGAACGCATCACCGCACGACCGACTTTGGTCGACCCGGTAAACAACAGATGATCGAACGGCAGTTTCGAAAACACCTCGCCGACTTCGATACCACCAGTCACGACAGCGATCTCATCCGCTGCAGCGGCATCCGTGATCATGGCAGCGAGTGCTTCCGCAACGCGGGGTGTATGTTCGGATACCTTGACCAGTACACGATTTCCCGCGGCGATCGCGTAGGCCAGCGGATTGATCGCCAGTTGCACCGGGTAGTTCCAGGGTGAAATGATCCCGACGACACCCTTCGGCTGATAAACGACTTCCAGAGTAGTCCCCACAAGCAACAACCCACCGCGGCGACGTGACCGTTTCATCCAGCGATGCGTATTTCGGATTGCGTAGTCGATCGCGAGGACACAGGGAAGAACATCGCCGATCAGTGTCTCGTCGGGTGAGCGGTGTCCGAAATCTTCCGACGCGGCTTTGACCAGCGTGTCACGGTGTCTGAGCAGGGCGCGTTTCAGACGTTTGAGCCTGCCAATACGCGTCTCGGCGTCCGGCATCGGGTCCAGAGCGCAGGCGGCGCGTTGCTGCACGAACAGACTCTGCAGCCGTGTCTGTGTCCCCGTCGATGTCTCGACTGTATCCTGATGCGCCGCCATGCTTGCCCGTCCTCGTGGTACCCCGTTTATGATAGCGGCAGCAGAACATCCCTGCCGGACTACGAAACCTTGGCCAAAGGCAACTTTCTGAAAACATTGAGAATCGGGCTTCTGCTGGTGGTACTGGCCGGCGTCGGTTTCGGTACCTTGTTGACCCGCCAGCGGGTCACGAGCTGGGAGCATCCGTTGTGGGTCGCGGTGTATCCGATCAATGGCGACGGCAGCGACGCTGTCGATCGCTATATCACGAATCTCGACGAAGAGACCTTCGAACCCATCGAGCGGTTTTTGAAGCGTGAAGCCGAACGCTATGGGATTTCGATGCGCCAGCCGGTAGAAATCCTGTTGCGCGACCGTTTGAATGAACTGCCACCGCCGCCACCACGGGACGGCAATGTACCGGCCATCATGTGGTGGAGCCTCAAACTGCGCTGGTTTGCGCATCGTGTTCGCACTGACGATGACATTCCGGCACGCATTGCGATGTTCGTGATCTATGTCGAACCAACCGACGAAGGACGTATCCTGCACTCGCTCGGGTTGCAGGAAGGACTGGTCGGTGTCGTGAATGCGCCGGCCGGCGAGAGCGCACGCAACAACGTCGTGATCGCACACGAAATACTCCACACGCTGGGCGCAAGCGACAAATATGTCCCAGGTACGATGTTTCCACGCCATCCGGATGGTCTTGCCGACCCGACCCGGAAACCCCTCTATCCGCAACGACGCGCCGAGATCATGGCGGGAAGAATCCCGGTGTCGGCCAACACGGTCCGCGAACCGAAGGGCCTCAACGAAGTGGTT
>JAZFZN010000098.1:0-2209 GCA_036475515.1 Gammaproteobacteria bacterium | reverse complement strand
TCCCGTTTCGTGCAGCGCTCCGATCACATCCGTCGTTGACCCGGAGTGCCAGGGCAGGTCGTGGAACACCGCCTTGCCGATCTGCATCCGGCGGTCTGTAGGTCTGAGGCCGTGCGCGCTGATCATTCGCTTCAGTTCTTGTCTGTTCTCCGCCATCTCGTCGCTCCGGGACCCCAAGAATGCAGGTCCCAGTTTGCGGACCACGGTAGGGAAAACAACTCGGTAATTTACGAGTTGGTTTGCGACATAGACTCAGTCGGATATTAGACCGTGTCGAATGGCGAACTGCACCAGTTCTGCGGTGTTCTGAATGCCGAGAAGACGCATGATGCGGTATTTGTGGAACTCGACGGTTCGCGCCGAGATATCGAGGATCGATGCCACCTCTTTTGCGGATCGCCCCTCGGCGAGGAGTTGAATCACTTCGCGTTGTCTCTGGGTCAGTTCGGACAGATCCGGACCGTCGCTGTCCCTATGCTGCGACAAGTCTTCTCCGGCCACACCCGGTGTCACGAATACGTGACCTTTGAGGGCTTCGTTGATTGCGGTCACGAGCTCCGAGGGTGCCGAATGCTTCAGAACATACGCCGAAACACCGGCGTCGAACGCACGCCGCACATAACTTGCATCCGGATACATGGTCAGAAGGACAATACTGATGTCCGGGTGTTTGTCGCTGATTCGTGCAGCCGCATCGATGCCGTTGAGCAACGGCATGGAGATGTCGGCGACGACCGCGTCGGGTTTGTATTTGTCCACCGCTGCAAGCAGATCATGTCCGTTATTGACGATGCTGACGAGATCGAAGTGTGGTTCCAGCAGTCCACGTAGTCCTTCGGCAACCATCTGGTGGTCGTCGGCGAGTATGACCCTTGCACGCGCGGTCTCGTTCATCAGTGTTCCAGATCGGCTCGAACTTCGACGGTCGTACCCCTACCCAGCGCACTCTGTACGGACAGTTTGCCGTCTATCAGTTTAACTCGTTCGAGCATGCTGACCAGACCGAGCCCATGGATCTGCCGGTTCTGATCGAACCCGATGCCGTCGTCTTGCACCCGCAGGACCAGTTCACCATTCGCCCGCGACAAAGAAACATCAGCAGCGAACGCGTTTGCATGTCTTGCAATGTTTCTGAGGCTTTCCTGGAGCACGCGGAACATGCAGACTGAAAGTGCACTTGGCACATCACTGGTCAGAGCGGTACAAGTATCGATCGAAACCACGATGCCCTCTCGTCGCTGGAAGCTTTCGCATTCCGCACGGATAGCGTCCGACAGCCCGAGGTCCTCGAGTACGGACGGATGCAGCCGGCGGGACATGCCGTGAACGTCTTCCGACAACTCGACGAGATGTTGCTGGATCAGTGCCAGTTTCTGCGAGAAATCAACGGATTGGGTGCGCTCCTGCAGCTTTCCCAGTTCGATCGATGCGATCGCGAGGCGTTGACTCAAAACGTCATGAAGTTCGCGGGCCAGGCTCCGGCGTTCGTTGTCCTGCGCGATCAGCAATTGTCTGGCGAGCTGGCGGAGTGTTTCCTGGCTCTCCGTCAATGCAGTCTCGGCAGCTTTCCGATCCGAAATGTCGATCAAAAATCCACGCAATATCGTGGGTTCTCCATTGACCACGTCGACGCTGACGATGTCCCAGATCCAGATGACTCTTCCATCTTTCGCAAGCATCCGGTATTCGAGGTCGTATGTCTCACCATTGGCCATACCTTCCAGACAGCGCTGCACTGTCGGTTCCCGATCGTCCGGATGAATGTGGTCAAGCCAAAAGTCTTTCTCAAGCCACCGGTTGGCTGGGTAACCGAGCAGTTGTTCAGCTTGATCGCCAACGTAAGTGAACAACCACGTCTTTGCGTCCGCCTCCCACGGTACGCTGGTGGTTTTCTCGGCGAGCAGTTGGAATCTGCGTTCCGATTTTCTGCGGCCGGTCACGTCCTTGATGACGTTGCTGACGGCCCATACCTGACCGTCGGCGTTCTTGAGGGGGTAGTACGCGCAAAGATATGTTTTCTCGACGCCGGGCATCGCCGGCAGCTCCCCGACCCACTCAACACTCGTGATCGGTTTTCCGGTACGCAACACTTCTCGTAACCGTGGTTCGGCAAAGTCTGCAACCTCCGGTGCGACTTCGCGGACGGTTTTGCCGATTGCCCACTCTGCGGACACACCGTTGAACTGCGTCAATTGTTCGTTGATTCTCA
>JAZFZN010000097.1:0-2180 GCA_036475515.1 Gammaproteobacteria bacterium | reverse complement strand
CAAACTGATCGAACGTCGCCTGCCACAGGACGAGGGCACGGAAACGGCCGTTCCGGCGGTCTGGAAAAAAGGATCGCCGTTTAGGGGTCTGAGTACTTTCGAATTCGAACACGCACCGGTGTTCTTCGGACGCACGAAGGCCGTCTCCGATGTGATGCGGGCATTGCGCAAACAGGCGGCGGACGGCCGTGCATTCGTGTTGATTCTCGGTATGTCGGGCGGTGGAAAGTCGTCGGTGGCACGCTCAGGCGTTCTGCCTTTGTTGACACAACCTGGTGTGATCGAAGGCGTCGGTCTGTGGCAGCGCGCCGTGTTTCGGCCCGGGGATACGCCCGGCGATGTGTTCCGGGGTCTTGCGAAAGCGCTGCTGCAGGAATATGCGTTGCCCGGTCTGGATCCGGAATCAAAAGGTCCGGACGAGCTGGTGCAGATTCTGCGCGAATCGCCGCAGGCTGCGGTTTCTCTAATCAAGAACGCACTGATTCAGGAGGGTGCGAAACAGCTTTCCGAGCAGGTAAGAGAGAGCGGTCGCGGCGACACCAAACTCGTATTGCTCGTCGACCAAATGGAGGAGATGTTCACGCAGGAGGGCATCGTCAGAAAGGATCGCGTCGCCTTTATCGACGTGCTGGATGCGATGGCACGCAGTGGTCGTGTCTGGGTGGTTGCGACCTTGCGCAGTGATTTCTATCCGCGTCTGGCGAACTACGCCAAACTGGTTGCGTTGAAAGAAGGCGATGGACAGTACGATCTGTTGCCGCCGACGCCGGCCGAGATCGGTCAGATAATCCGTCTGCCGACACGTGCTGCCGGATTGCGGTTCGAAGAAGACCCCGCCACCAGTGAACGTCTGGACGACATGTTGCGCGATGCAGCGGCCGAACATCCGGAAGTATTGCCGCTGCTTGAGTTCACGCTTGAGGAGTTGTATCAGCGGCGCACGGACAAAGGTCTTCTAACCGTCGAGGCCTACCGTGAGATCGGTGGTGTCGAGGGTTCTCTGGCACAACGTGCCGAGGCGGTTTTTCAGGAATTGCCGGAAAACGTTCAAGCGGCATTACCCAGAGTTTTGAATGCACTGATCAGCCTGGAGCACAACGGTCACGAAACCATTGGCCGGAAACGTACACCGTTGACCGAGATTGCGACCGCGCAAGGTCGTGCCCTTGTCGATGCTTTTGTAAGTGCCCGTCTGTTCGTGACCGAGCTGACGGATCAGGGCGACGCGGTGATCACTGTCGCCCACGAGGCGTTGCTGTGGCACTGGCCGCGTGTGCGCGAGTGGGTCGATCAGAACCGCGAAAACCTGCGCATCCGTGGCAGGGTCGCGATTGCAACAGAACGCTGGGTCAACGAAAATAAAAGTCCCGATCTGCTCCTGCAAAGCGGCAAACCGGTTGGTGAAGCACGCAGCTTGCAGGAAAACGACATCGATTTGAGTCCCGACGAAACCGAGTTCATCGGCGCGTCGATCGCAAAAGCAAAACGCAAGAAACAACTCAAAGGCGCGGTTGTCGCGATGCTGGCTGTGTTAGCCGTTGTCGCCGGAAGTGCGGCGATCATTGCGAACCAGCAACGCAACCTGGCAGTTGAGCAAGCCGAGACGGCACAGGAGGCCACGGACTTCCTAGTCGGTCTGTTCGAGGTGTCCGACCCCAGCGAAGCACGTGGAAACGAAACTAAGGCGCGCGACCTTTTGGACGATGGCGCTGAACGGATAGAACGAGAGCTTGCTGACCAGCCTGCCGTGCGGGCCACGCTCGAGAACACAATGGGTCGTGCCTACACCGGGCTCGGTCTTTACAACGACGCGAAACCGCTACTGGAAAGTGCGCTCGATACGCGGCGTGGTCTGTACGGTGATAAACACGTCGATGTTGCGCAGAGTCAGAATCAACTTGGCTGGAATCTTGCGCTGAATGCGGAATACGAACGTGCGGAGCAACTGTATCGGAATGCCCTGGCTTCGCGTCGCGAACTGCTCGGTGAAGAGCATCCCGAAGTCGCCGATAGTATGGTCGGCCTTGCCTTGGTTCTCAGGGATCAAGGGGAGTACGAGGAAGCCGAACAACTGCTCCGCGACTCGTTGGATATGCGGCGTTAACTTCTTGGCGAGAAACATGAAGACGTCGCACAGAGCTTGGAAGAACTTGCTCTGTGCCTCTATGAGTTAGGCGACT
>JAZFZN010000096.1:0-4474 GCA_036475515.1 Gammaproteobacteria bacterium | reverse complement strand
GAAGGAGCGAGAGGAAAGAAGGTCAGGTTTCGGCGGCGACGAGTGCGCGGCGTGCCGTGGACATGACCTTGCGTCCCCAGCGTGACAGATTATCGAATAACTCGTACAGATACGGCACGATGAACAACGACGTGACCGTCGAAAACGCGAGGCCGCCGATGATCGCGCGCGCCATCGGGTAGTAGGGCGGACCATCGCCACCGAGGTGTGTCGATCCGACCGCCAGCGGCGTCAGTCCGAGAATGGTCGTCATCACCGTCATCAGAATCGGACGCAAACGGTCGCGTCCGGCCTGCAACATCGCCTCATAACGCGGCATGCCTTCACGGCGCAGATTGTTGATGTGGTCCACCAGCACAATGCCATTGTTCACGACGACACCGATCAGGATCATGATTCCGATCGACGCCATGAACGAGAACGTCGTGCCGGTAAGCAGGAAGAACCAGAATACCCCGATCACTGAGAATCCGATCGACGTGATGATTGCGAGCGGAAAGAGCACCGACTCAAACAACGCAGCCATGACGATGAAGATTAATGCGATGCCGAGCAGGATGTTCTGCGCCATGATCTGCTGGGTTTCATCGTTGCGATCGAAACCACGGCCAAATTTCCACGAATAACCCGGCGGCATCGAGAACTGTTCCATCAATGCCTCGACGCGCGGCTTGACGTCTTCCATCGAGGTGTCTTCTGCGAGATTCGCCTCGATAACGACGGCCGTTTTGCGATCAACACGCCGGATCATCTGCTGACCGCGTTGCACGTGGAACCTGGCGACGGAGCCGAGCGTCACGCGTTCGCCGGTCGCCGCGTACAGCGGCAGGCCCATCAGATCTTCGACCGTCTGTTTGTCGGATTCCCTGAACGTCAGGCGCATATCGATTTCGCTGTCGCCGCCACGGAACTCGCGCAACGGTCGGCCACGCATTGCGGTCGCGACGGCATTGGCGACCGATTCTGTGCTCATGCCGAGTCGCGACGCGCGTTCGCGGTCGACGATGACCTGGACTTCGAATTCGGCCTCAGAAGCGTTGGTTCGAACGTCTTCGAGCCCTTCGACGTTTTCCAGTACCCTGGCGAGATCGCGGCTGAGCGGTGACAGTTGTTCGGTGGAGTCCCCCGACACCTGAAGGCTGAATCCTTCACCGCCACCTTGTTGATCGAACTGGAAACTGGGTTTGCCGATCGCGATCTTCGGCATTTCCTCTTCGATCTGTTTGATGATGTCTCTGGTCGACTTCTTGGCGACGTCTTCTTCGGTGAGCAGAATCGACGTCTGCCCCTGTATCGTGTCGAAATAGCTGTAGATCGACACGATGTCGAGTTCTTCCTGGTTCGCAAACAGATAGTCTTCGATGCGATTGACCGCCGCCTCGGTCTGTTCTACCGGGTGCGAACCCTCAATGTGGTACAGCATGAACAGACGGCGTTTCGACTCCTGTGGCCAGGCGTCGAACTTGATCAGGCTGATCGGGATCGCCACGCTGGCGATGATCAACACGATACCGAGCGCGGCCCACCACGGATGACGTAGGGTCCAGGCCAGACCGTTGACATAGCGATCGGTCAGTCGTCGCATCCAGGCGCCTTCCTTGGCCGGTTTTGGTGGCGCGATGCGCGAGGCGAGCATCGGGATCAGCGTCTGCGCGATGATCAGCGAGGCAATCATCGCGACCGAGATCGTCACCGCGACGTGGGTCAGGAACACGGTGATGTCGGCTTTGGTACCGAACATGATCGGTACGAACACGATGACCGATGTCGCAGTACCGGTGATAATCGCGAGACTGACTTCCTTAGCGCCTTTCACGGTCGCTTCATAGGGCTTGTCGGGTTCCAGCTGCCGGTATCGGAAAACGCTCTCGGTAACGACGACGCTGTTGTCGACGAGCATGCCGATGGCAAGCATCAGCCCCATCATCGAAAGGATGTTGATGGACAGACCGGCGAAGTACATGACCGCAAGCGTGATCAGCAGCGAAAACGGCACCGACAACGTCACGATCAGGGTCGTCGACATCTGTCTCAGGAACAGATAGAGGACAAAGATCGCCAGGAGACCACCGAGCAGACCGGCGTTGCGAAGGTCGTTGAGGGACTTGCGAACTCCGGCAGCGTCGTTGTCGAGGTCGAAGATCCGGATGCCCTGCATCTGCGGTAGCTTCGCGACCGCCTCGACTTCATCCATGACCATATCGCCGACGGAGACCATGTTTGCACCGGTTTCCTTGAATACCTGCAAACCGATCGCGTAAGTGCCATCGAGGTGTCGTCCGTAGTCGCGATCCGGTGCACGCATCTCGATCGTGGCAACGTCGGAAAGACGCAGGTTGCCATTGTCGATGACGAGGTTCCGGATCTCGTCCAGAGAGCCGTACTCGCCACGTGGGCGCACACTGAATCTCCGTCCACTGTCGGTAATTCGTCCGGCACTGACAGAGAAATTGCTGCGTTCGAGCAGATTGAGCAGCGCGGCGATGTCGACGTTGTGGGCCGCGAGCCGATCGGCGTCGATCTGAATACGGATCTCGCGGGGTTCAACACCCTGCAGTTCGACTTTTGAAACGCCTTCAATGCGTGCGATGCGTCGTTTCAGGAGTCGGTCGAGCAGATCGTAGGAATCGGAAAGGTCCCTTTCTGACGAGATGCGTAACACCAGGATCGGCTGGTCGCTGGTCGAACCTGTAAACGTGAGGATCCGGCGGACGTCGTCGGGCAGTTCACTGCGCAAGGCTTCGATTTTTGCCCGTGCATCGATACCCGCTGCAGAAGTATCGTGATCCCAGTTAAAATACAGTTCGACCTGTGACATTTCTTCACGACTTTCCGAACGCATTTGTTCGATACCCGAGAGTGTCGCGAGCGTCTCTTCCAACGGTCTGGTGATCTGACGCTCGACTTCCTCGGGTGTCGATCCGGGGTAGGGGACCTGAACAAATATGATCGGAAACTGGATGTCCGGGAAGTACTCGAGTGGGAGCAGCCGCGAACCGATCGCACCGACGATTGCGAGTGCGATGTAGATCATCGAGATCGCGACAGGTCGCTTCAGCGAAAACTCAGTATGACGCATCGAACTTCCCCGACACTCAGGCCTCATTACCCGCCGGCGTCAATCTCACGTCGCTTGCGTCGGCTTCGAACTTCTTTCGATCCACTAGTGAATAGACAACCGGAATCACGACCAGTGTCAACAACGTCGAGACGGTCAGACCACCGATCACGGTAATCGCCATCGGGGCGCGCACCTCCGCGCCTTCGCCAAAGCCGATGGCCATCGGCAACAGGCCGAGGGTCGTGGTCAGAGTGGTCATCAGGATCGGACGCAGACGGGCGTGCCCGGCTTCGAGGATGGCCGCTGTCTTGTCCATACCCTGGGCCCGCAACTGGTTGATCAGGTCGACGAACACGATCGCGTTGTTCACGACAATGCCTGCGAGCATGATCGTACCGATGAACGCAACGATGTTGATGGTTGTGCCGGTCACATACAACGCAAGTACCGCGCCGACCAGCGCCAACGGGATCGTGAATAGAATCACGAACGGATGAATCAGTGATTCGAACTGGGCGGCCATGACCAGATAGACGAGGAAGATCGCAAGTGCGAGTGCGAACTGCATCGACCGCATCGATGCCTCCATTTCCTCGTTTTGTCCGCTGAGGCTGGCCACGACACCCGCCGGCATCGGTACGCTTGCAATAATCGCTGCGGCTTCCTCGGCGGCCGTACCGAGGTCTCCATAAGCGAGATTCGCGGAAATCACGGCCACACGTTCCTGATCGATACGACGAATCTCTGCCGGTCCCATCGCTTCACGGACGTCGGCGACGGCATCGAGTGTGACCGGCCGGTTGCTGCCCGGATTGACGATCAGACGACGGATTTCGTCGATCGACGACTGACGCGTGTCGACACTGCGCACACGCACGTCTATTTTCTTATCGCGCCATGAGTAACGTGTTGCAACCTCACCGCGTACGTTTGCAACAACGCGGTCGGCGATGTCGCGTACCACCAGCCGCAGGTTCGCTGCACGTTCGTGATCGAAGATGATCTGGATTTCCGGGTTGCCGGTCTCGATCGTCGAACGGATGTCGGCAAAACGATCGTTGCGCTGCATCTCGTTCAGAATCCGGTCATTGACGTCTTTCAGCGCGTTCAGGTCATAACCGGAGATCTTGATCTCCAGCGGTGTCGAAAACGAGAACAACGCTGGCCGAGTAAACTCGTATTGGACGCCCGGCACACGAGTCATGCCACGACGGATTTCATTCATCGCGGCGTCTTCCATCGCGCGGGTCGCGCCCGGTTCGAGATTGACGTTCAGCGTCCCGGTGTTTTCACCGGCGTCGACCGGACTCGCGTCGAGACGGTTTCCAGTACCGGCCACCGAATAGATGCGCTGCAGGTTTGAAACGCCCTCGGTGGCGGCCTGGGTCGCCTGGATCGCACGGTCTGTGGCTT
>JAZFZN010000095.1:0-3024 GCA_036475515.1 Gammaproteobacteria bacterium | reverse complement strand
GTGAACCTGCACCTGTTCATGGTCAGTTTTTACCGCCCGACGAACGAACGCTATCGCATCCTGATCGAAAAACCCGCTTTTCCATCGGATCGCTATGCGGTCGTCTCGCAGATTCGTTTTCACGGTTACGACCCGGACGACGCCTTGCTCGAGATAGGCCCACCTGAAGGCGAAAGTGCGATCCGCGATGAAGAGATACTGGAATTGATCGAACGCGAAGGTGATTCCATCGCATTGATCCTGTTTGCCGGTGTTCAGTACTACGGCGGTCAGCTGTTCGACATGCCCGAGATCACACGGCTCGGTCATGAAAAAGGATGTCAGGTCGGCTTCGATCTGGCGCATGCCACCGGCAATGTTCCTCTGCAGCTTCACGACTGGGACGTCGACTTTGCGTGCTGGTGTTCGTACAAGTATCTGAATGCCGGACCAGGCGCCGTTGCCGGATGTTTTGTGCACGAACGTCATGGACGGGAGTTCGATGGGCCGCGGTTTTCGGGCTGGTGGGGCCACAACAAGGCCACCCGTTTTCAGATGGGACCCCACTACCTGGCCATTCCGGGCGCCGAAGGATGGCAGATCTCCAATCCACCGATCCTCTCGCTCGCACCGGTGCTGGCGTCGCTGGAAATCTTCCATGAGGCAGGTATCGATTCATTGCGCGCGAAATCCGTCGGGTTGACCGGCTACCTCGAGGCTTTGCTGAGAGAACGCCTGCACGAGCACATCGATGTTCTGACACCCGCAGAACCTGATCGACGCGGCTGTCAGCTGAGTCTGCGTGTCCGCCACGGAACCGCGGTGGGTCGCAATCTGTTCGACGCATTGCACGCTCAGGCCGTAATCTGTGACTGGCGTGAACCGGATGTGATACGGGTCGCACCGGTACCGTTGTACAACACATTCGACGATGTCGCGCGGTTCGTTGCGATACTCGCGCAACTGCTCGCGAATACCGGAGATGACTGACAACGACAGCATCCATATCGTCGGGGCCGGGCTCGCCGGTTCCCTGCTGGCCTGCTACTTCGCGCGTCGTGGCCTGAGCGTCGAAGTGTGGGAGCGAAACTCGGACATGCGTGCCGAAGACATCCCGGCCGGGCGTTCGATCAACCTCGCACTGGCCAACCGCGGTATCCGTGCACTCAATGAAGTCGGCCTCGCGGAACAGGTTACACCTCTGCTGATCCCAATGCGGGGACGCATGCTGCACAACCGCAACGGTGAACTGCAACTGCAGCCATACGGTCAGCGCGAGCACGAGGTGATCTATTCGGTGTCGCGTGCCGACCTGAACCGCATTATGATGAGTGCTGCCGAGGCAACCGGCTACGTGACGATTCACTTCAAACGGCGTCTCGATGCTATCGATTTCGCAACAGGCCGCCTCTCTTTCGATGACGATCGTGAACAGATCAACATCCGCCGTCTGATTGCCTCAGACGGTGCCGGTTCGGTCGTGCGCCGGGCGATGAAACAACTGCCGGAATTCGAATCGACCGAAGACCTGCTGACACATAGCTACAAGGAACTGACGATGCCGCCGGCTCCCGGTGGCAGTTTCCGCATTGAGAAGAACGCGTTGCACATCTGGCCACGTGGCGGTCACATGCTGATTGCGCTACCCAACCTGGACGGGAGCTTTACGGTTACCTTGTTCCTGCCTAATGAAGGCGAACCGGGTTTCTCATCGCTCGATACGCCCGAGACCGTCGAAGCATTTTTCGAAGAACAGTTTGCCGACGCCCTGCTCCACCTGCCGGATCTGACCGAGCAATTCTTCGAGAATCCGACCGGTTCGCTCGGTACGGTGCGTTGCTGGCCGTGGTGCGTCGGCGGCAGGAGTCTGCTGGTCGGCGACGCCGCACACGCGATTGTGCCGTTTCACGGTCAGGGCATGAACGCAGCGTTCGAAGACTGTTTTGTACTGGACGGCTGCCTCGACAGCGAAGACAACTGGGATGCCGCGTTTGACGCCTATCAGCGAAGACGCAAAGCGGATGCCGACGCCATCGCCGACATGGCGCTGGAAAACTACATCGAGATGCGCGACTCGGTCCGCCATCCGCGTTTTCATCTGCAGAAACAACTCGCGTTCGAACTCGAAAGACGCCACCCCGGCGTCTTCGTTCCCCGCTATTCACTGGTGATGTTCCACCACGTACCATATTCGGAAGCGCAGCGGCGCGGCGAGATTCAGAAGAGGATACTCGGCACCCTGACTGAAGGGATCGACAACCTGGCCGACGTCGATCTCGAACGTGCCGATGAACTGGTACTCTCGGAATTGACCGAAATCGAAGAACTTGCGGAAAACGCCTAGCCTGAACCCGTCCTTTCGAGGATCACAAAACTGTACGGGTACGGATTCTGTTCGTCGGCGGTGTGATCCTCTCGCCCGATCTCACGCCATGCGTCTGTTTGAAAGTCAGGATAGTAGGTATCCGCTTCGAACGGGCTGTGGACTTCGGTCAGATAAATCCGTCCGGTGGCCGGCAAAGCCTCGCGGTACAAACCGGCGCCACCGATGATGATCGCCTCGTAGACGTCTCCGGCTGCTTCGAGCGCAGCGTCGAGAGAGCGTGCAACGATACAGCCCGGGGCTTCGTAATCCGGGTTGCGTGTAACGACGATGTTGGTGCGGCCAGGTAAGGGCTTGCCGATCGCTTCATAGGTGCGGCGCCCCATGATGATCGGCTTGCCCATCGTCGTGGCTTTGAAGTGCTTCAGGTCCGCCGGCAGATGCCACGGCAACGCATTGTCCTGACCGATCTCACGGCGCTCGCCCATCGCGACGATTTGTGACAGAAGTCCGGCTTTTGCGTCCGACATATTTTTAAATTTGTTTCGTTTCATAGACTTGCCGGTCCGACTACCTTGCTGATTGAGACCCCGCGCCGTTGCGCCCTGGGCATTCTAGCAGCGCTGATTCTGGCCGCGCCTGCCGCCGCACAGACGCCGGTCGCGCTGTACCAGGGAGTTTTCGGTCATTTCGATTTCGAAATGACCGGTGTTCGTTGCGCA